>JAICVW010000016.1 GCA_025935105.1 Nitrososphaeraceae archaeon | reverse complement strand
TACGCTTCTACTACCTTTTTAGCCATTAACCAAATCCTCTGCATAATGACAATTGTGGCCAGCTGTTTTAAAAACCACATATTTTATTTTGAGCTTCAATATTTCGTGTGGCCTGCAACTTGTGTCCCTAGAAATTGCATGATAACATCTATCCCTTTTGTTTGGACGATATTTTAAGAATAAAAGGTCATCTTCCACTGTCCATAAATCTGTAGGTTTGTAGATTGAGTGCTCTCTCCTTTCCATAACTGTAGGTATTTTCCTCTGTTTCGGTGTATCGTTTCGATAATATAACCATTTGAAAAATCTTGCCAAAATAACTCTTCTCAAGTTATAAGATCCAATCCATTTGTGTAACGGATCTAGTGTTTCATCTTTTCTGGAACTGTCAAGATAAAGTAAAACATCTTCTCTTCTCATTTGTGTGAATGCTTTATTCTTGCTAAATTTAGAAAACAGGGATAGCGTGGTGATCGTATTCATTCTATACGAATCTGAAATGTTGGTTTCAATTTTCATAGCTAATACATATTCGACGATATTAAGCGCATTTTCTGGCGAAACATTTTGGGTAATATCTTTGAAAATAAAAGAAGGTAAACCAGCTGTTGCTAAATCGATTTTTCCATTCACTGTAGTTTGATAACTACGATTCCGGTTGGAATCAGTTGCTGTCGTTTGTGCCATATGCTATTGTATACGTAAATAGAGAGCTATAAACTAATTCATTAAGATAATTTACTGAGATAGAAACTGCTTCTTCATCAGCTTTCCGAACTCTGCATCTGACATACTTCTTTTTGCTTGAATCATTGCAGCAGCATCATCGCCGACGATATATCTAAGATCTGGGTCTTCAGATGTAACTGCCTTGAGGATTACCTTGGCTACTTCTACAGGAGGTGGAGCATTTTCGACTAAAGAGGAAAATCTTACATTTAACTTCTGCATTGTTTGTGCATACGGAGAACCAGCTTTTTGTGCATTTGATGCTGGCTTTAGGTTGTTAAAAAAATTGGACTTAATAGCACCTGGTTCTATAAGGATGATCTTTATACCAAATTGTTCTACCTCATACTGCAATGATTCAGAAAGTCCTTCTATAGCAAACTTTGTTCCATGATAAGATGAGTCAAAAGGGATGGCTATTCTTCCCCCCATTGAGGATAGATTTACTATTTTGCCACTCCCTTGATTTCTCATAGTGGGTAGTACTACTTGCATGACTCTTATTGCCCCGAATAGATTTGTTTCAAACTGAGCTTTGATTTCGTCCATTGATGTATCTTCCAGCGCACCCACAAGAGCATAGCCAGCGTTATTAACTACAATATCAATTCTTTTACTTTCAAGCAATATTCTGCTAACCGCATCATTGACTGATTTATCGCTAGTAACATCGAGCTGCATAATTTGAATGGGTAGTCCACTATCTCTTGCTATATCCATTAATGCTTGCGATTTTCCTGGATTTCTAGCAGTAGCGTAAGTATGAAACCCATTTTTTGCTAGCAATACAGATGTTTCGAATCCTATTCCACTTGAACTTCCAGTAACAACAGCTACTTTATCGTTGGAAAAAGATGATGGCACCATATTCCAACTAATTATAGCATTATCATATTACTTAAAATGTCCTATTCGAAGCATTGATAGGGGATAGCCTCAGTTTATGTAATGTTGCATCCAATTCATCTATTGCCCCGTCACATACGTGAAGCAGCTAAACGCTCCGTTATTGATAGAATTCCAGGACATGATTTATGGTCTCTGCCACATATTACAGGTATAGGAATAGGCGAAGGACATGTCAAAGTGACTATCTCGAAATCACATCATCTGCATAACTTGATTCCGTCTGAATTGCCTGGTGGGTTAAATGTCGTGTTAGAAGAACAGCCAACACTTAGACATCACTTTCTCAGGGATCGTCGCTCAGGTAAATCCAACAACCATGCTGCAACCACCGAGCCGATAGGCCCACTAATGGGAGGAATGCCTCTTATCGATGAAGACACAGCTTTTGGTATACTGATCGATAATCAGGGGAAAAAATTCATAGTCGGTGCAGCACATTCTTTCGCTTACTTAAGGAATGGTACAATAGTCTATAAAGGACGAGCAATTGGCCAATTCACAAGGTCTGCCCTTGAATGCGGTCAGACAGCCAATCATCTTGACTCCTCTATCGGTATGGTATCAGACGGTGTCGCGACATCTGCATCCATATTGGGGCTTGGTATACCCAAGGGGTTTGCTGAGCCTGTTATAGGAGAGCACGCTAATATGCAAGGAGCATATGGCGGTAGAAGGACTGGAACTGTTACTAATATTGATTATACTTTTATAGATGATTATGGAGGAGAAGGAAATTATCCATGGCATTGTCCGGTAATACATCAAGATATGTTTCAAGTCAGTAATAAGAGTGGAATTGATGGAGATTCGGGGGCGGCGGTCTGGAATGATGCTTGTTTCTTGATTGGGCTACATTTTGATGGTTTAGACGATGCGGGTAACCTAGGCACTAATTGTAAAGCTACTTATTTGACACCAGAATTAGGCGTCCATCTAGAGTGAAATATGCCAGAAAATGTCAAGTGCCGTTGTTCATATCTTTGTGTACTCATGGACCTTTCACATACAATTGGTTGAATGAGAATTTTTATCTGTGGTAACACATGCTCCAATAGGAGATGTTGACATAATTTCTTAAACAACTTTAGTTTTATGAAGTACCCCTATGGAGTGAGTATCTTACCTCATTAGTTTCCATTTCTGTATGATTTCAGGTTTTGTATCTGTCATACATACGGATATGTCATTATTGATTTCAGTAATTTTTAACGTTACATTATTTGCATCCGTATTGTTGTTTGCTCATGCTGTCTACGCATTTGGAGGATTTGACAACAAGGCGATTCTGAGTCTCCTCAAGGGAGAGAGGAAAGTTCGCTATAACATTACTGTTATTCATATTAAAATATCATTTTCGTTTCTTTTTATAGGCGTTGCTATGGCGATTTTATTTAGTTTAGTTGGTCAATACTTTGTTTTTTATGACCTTGCTATTCACAGTATTGCTATAGGATTCATAGGACTTACTGTCGCATTATATCTGCCACTTATGCTTCCACCAGTTATTGGGAAAATAATTCATTTTACTAGTTTCAATAAAATTCCCTTATTTTTGATCATCGTGTCTTTGATTATCCGCACAGCCGGAGGTTTGATTCTAGCACAGCCATTGTTCTCTTCTTTAGGGCATACTTGGAGCTCCTCATTCCAGATATTAGCATATTTCTTTGTTCTATCTGGTTGGTTTGTAGTAGCAGCTACATTAGCCTTCGTTGTAATGATACATAAATCTATAAAGGAAGTCTTTTGAGCATTTGGGATCATGTTGATTTTCATCTTTAATAATATAAAATGGTATTGTTGGAAAACCGTTCGCACCCAGGGCCTCTCCAGTTCTATGTATTATGGATCGAATATAGCTGCCCATCTAACGCTATCATTCTGTAATCAGCTGCGCATTATCCACCATTAAAGCTTTGATTTTTTGGAAATCAGGTAATGACGATTAGATGTAATAATGGTTAAATCAGCACTGTGACCATAAAGGAACTTTTTGAAAATTGTCATATTGACATAATCCAGGAGACTTAAGTTAAAGAAATCTACCTAAGGCAGTGATAAAAAAGAAAGAAGCACTCTTAATGACAAGTCATTAAACAACAAGAATACTCTTAACATTGCACATTATGTATGTTCGTACAAGCTGTATGTAGACCACATCTAATTACGAAAATGGTTATACCAGATGTCGTCTAGTTAAGAATGAGAAGATATGCATCAGATTGGAGATAAAATAATTTATGACACGGCCGAAGAAATACTGGACCCTTCGCATACAGCATTAGTTGTATGGGATGTGCAAAACATGTTAGTCAATAGAATTTTCAATCAGGCGGAATTTATAAGCCATCTAAGTTTAGTTATAGAACAAGCACGAAAAGCAAACGTTCCAATTTTCTATACACGTATTCAAATGATACCGATGAGGTTTGAATCTCCTGCAAGAACCTACACTTTAACTAAATTGGGTTTTAATAAAACAAGGCAGCAGCCTACAGAACACGATATATAGCCTTTACAATAAAGCCGCAGCAGAATGAACTAGTGATTGATAAGCACACGGCCAGTATCTTTATTGATACAAGCTTTGAGTACATGCTTCGAAATGCAGGAATTGTTAGCGTAGTATTTACTGGCATTGCTACAGAGTTTGGAATTGAATCTAGTGCCAGAGACGCTTTTAATAGAGGTTTATATTCGATAGTAATTTCAGATTGTGTGTCTTCGCATGACAAGGTTGGACATGACAGATCGCTTGAAAATATGAAGAATTTGACAACCATTATAGACTCAAAGGGAGTTGGGGATATTTGGTCAAAACTCAGTAATAACTTCTGATATCCAATGCAATAATCCATGCATACGTATGGATGGAAATCCTGAATTGAAACGTCGATCGTGACATTCAGTAAAAAATGCAGAACAGAATGCGAAAATTGACTGACGTTCAATGACATCAAAAGTATTTAAATGAAGAATGAATTTATTATTACTTATTATTTAAACGGCCTTCATTTTTCGAAAGGAATATCCACCAAACAATCCAAATCCTATTGTAAAGGCAGCTAATACTCCGATATCCAAGGCAAAGGAATAGCTAGAGATTCCCAGCATCGCATTTCTAAGGGCATCCACAGCGTATGTAGCTGGGTCTATTTTAGTCAGAAATGTAAGCCATCCAGGAAGATTACTTAAAGGAAATAGTGCTCCACTAAGAAAGTAAAGAGGGAAAACAACAAAACTTACTATTAATTGGAATCCTTCTAAGCTTTCAATATAACTGCCTATAGCCAGACCTAACGATGTTAAACAAAATGATAGCAGTAATGCGATTCCGATAGTTTGGACTAGCGAGAGTGCACTGAAATGTATTCCTATGACTAGGCCTATAACTAAAAGTATTCCCACCTGTACTATAGAAGTTGTCATACCACCAAATGTCTTTCCCACAAAAATAGTATTTCTGCTAATGGGAGCTACCATTACACTCTTAAGGAAATCAAATTTTCTATCCCATATTATATAGGAACCAAAAAATACAGATGAAAATATTATAGACATACTTACTATTCCTGGAAAAATAAACTTTTGATAGTTTATACCAACTGTCGATATAGAAGGATGCAAAGAAGAACCAAAACCAGATCCTATAACAAACAACCATAGTAATGGAGTAAAGGTGGCTGCTATTAATCTGCTATGTTCCCTCAGAAATACTTTGAATTCTCTAAGCCACAGCGCATATAATTTCCCAAGAAGTGTTTCTGTTATATGTGTATTAATATTACTTTCCATATTGAACATATCTTTCCATGAAACCTCCTTCAGAAGGATCTTCTTTAGTAATATGTCTGCCTGTCGATTGAAGAAATGCATCATGAAGTGTAGGAGTACTATATTCTACGGACTCCACGTTACTAGCGTATTTTAGAAGTGCGGAAATATTGTGAGTTGCACTATCCACTGTTAGTATGATAAATCCACCATTCAAGAATCGAATTTTGCGAATAAAATTAAATTGTCTTAAAGCAGCAAAGCTTAGGCTAGAATCCGGACTTACTTTTATTTTTATGGTATCTCCTCCAACACTTTCTTTTAATTTTAACGGTGTATTGGGAGCAATAATTTTACCTTTCATAATTCCAATTCTATCACACAACATATCAGCTTCCTCCATATAATGAGTTGTAAATATTATAGTTATCTTCTCCTCTCTTACAATCCTCTGCATGTATTTCCACATTATTTCCCTACTACTTGGATCAAGACCTAATGTTGGCTCATCAAGGAAAATTACTTTAGGTTTGTGAATCAGGCCCCTTGCTATTCCCAATCGTCTTCTCATCCCCCTGAATATTTCTTTATTTGATCTTCTTTTCTATCAGAGTCCTACTAGATCCAATACTTCTGCGATTCTCTTTTCTATAATATTTGTAGGTACAGAATAAGGTAACGAATGCAGCTTAAGATTTTCATGTCCAGTAAGCATGTCATCGCTGCTTGGAGCCTGAAATACGATACCCATGCTAGCTCTGACCTTAGAAGCATCTTTTATGGTATTATAGCCATTCACCACAGCAGTACCAGATGTAGGTTTGAGAAGAGTGACAAACATATGAATTGTAGTAGTTTTCCCAGCTCCGTTTGGACCCAAGAGGCCGAACACTTCATTTTCATCTCTAGTCAGATTTAGATTATCAACAACTGTCAAATTTTCATATCTCTTAACTCGATTACCAATGGTTATCATATGTCAATATACGTTTTATGGATCTTATAGTATAAATTGAAATTATACTGCACTACATGGTATATCGGAATACCCTTATAAAGTATGGTATTGTTAACATCAACAATTATTTTTCATGTGCAGATCATGAACTAAGCAGGAGGATGATATAACCTTATAATGGAAGTAAAATTAAGACCGAGATGGTATTAGAATCCTTAAACTGTGATGCTTGTAGGCAGCGGGTTCATTAAACGATGATTACTACCAGTGAGGAAGTTCTTAGACCGTTGTTATGTAACTATTAGAGAGTGTCCAGCCAATATACATAAAGACAGTCCAATCTATACGTTCTTTTGGTTATTATTATATTAGAGCAAAGTGTTCTAGCAGATAAGAGTTGTCTCATCCCAAGAGGGTAAATGCAAGGACCTATCTTGCCAGAATGAATAGCAATAGAAAGGATGGCAGTTGGTTACTTGAACCGTATTTGATAAGAGGTGCAGAAGAATTCCTGCGATTTAACGGATATTCTAATATTGAATTTTACAAAAAATTTGATGAAGGCTCCCGAAGTTTTTCTTCTGCAATATCGGCTGATAAACAGATAGAAACAGAGGATGAGAAATTTTTTCATCTGATAGGTATTGTAAGACCCAGGATTGACAATTATGATCTACAATATTTTGGCCATTTTAGAGTCAATATTATATGACATAATTGATAACTACGAAGATACACAATTAATGCTTGTAACAGATTCATTATCATACCTATCGATAATAAACAGAGACGAGATAAGTGTTGCAATAGAAAACATGATGGATGACGGGCTCAAATTATTATTTCTCAATCACAGATCATCATACGCATTCTTTGAGAATTTTGGCGATATGTACAAGCCTATTCTAATTTGAAGATATGAGAAAACATATTCGCTATTAGCAAATTAAGAACTAATTGCTTTACAGGAGAACTAAAGCTAAGAAAAGAAATGGAATTTACGGCAGTACCACCAGATGAATCATTCTTTTTTATGATTGCCTTGTCAGAAGAATGCATATGCAAGGATAACGATAGAAACATGTCAGTAATAAGACAACAGACAAATCTCAAAAGATGGAAGCGTATATAGTGTCAGCTATGGACATAGATGGATAGATAGTAGAAACTGTGTTCTCTTCCATTAAAAGAATATTCGGTGAATATGTAGCAGCTAGAAAATTTCCTCGCATGGTAAAAGAGATCTTACTAAAAGCAACTTTGTATAACATGTTCAGTACGATGACCTATATAGAGGGTTTTGTATTAGGCTAGAAACTTAATGAATCATGCAACATAGCATCTCCGAAGGAATATAGCTCACACGATCATTAAATGACAATTGGCATTTATAGGTGAATTATTTTCTTTAGAAGAAAATGGACTTATACTGGTTAACATAAGTTCGTCAACTTTTTTAGGTCATATTGCCCCGTATGGATGCCCAACTTCTAGAAGCAATACGTAATTATGTTAGTCAGTATAGATTTCAATTTTCTGGTAAATGTTCGTTTCAACATGACAAAATGCCTGGAATAAAAGAGACAACTTTTGAGGTTAAATTAAGAAGAAATGACATAATGATTGGTAACCTTATACTGGTGTTAGGACAGAATTGTTTACCCGAGAAAACAAGAAGTCACCTTAGTGATGTTTTCTACTTGGATGGGCTAGATGTGATAACAAGCTTACCGATCACATTAGAAAGGTGCTTCATAAGAAAGTAGGACGATTCCAAGGACAACTAGATTCCATGTGATTTTTTACCTTCAAATATTATTTTAGGAAAAGACAACTTAACTAATAGTATTCCTATAAACACTAAATTTCATTTTGGGCTGACAAACGTATTCTATATTAGAACTAGTTTACCATACGAGAAGATTATACTCAAAAAGCATGACCGACGGTCGCTGAGGTCAACCTTGGCGATTTTAATATGTTTGTTTACTCTACTCCATTAGGGGGAACTAGAATTATAGAATTATACAATTATGACAACATAGAGGAAAATAAAAGAATAATGCGAAATTTCAAAATCAGAAATCAGAATTTCAAAATATTCGTATTATTCGTATCTGAACGGCAAGCAGCGAATCTCATTTTTCTATCAGATACAAGATGAAACGCTACATGCGTTCTGATACCAAAGTATTTTATAGCCTCAACTGCAGCCACAGCCTTCACTCTTACCTATAAAAGACAATTGACTTCACACAGGTTATCATAAAAAGAAGGATACTTAGGGAGTTTAATTACATGACTTCCCTTTGGGACTCAATTTAATAATACTTCGCCAAAAACATTTAAAAAATAATAGGCCGCAATACGATATTTTACAGCTTACACTGTGTCCGAGAAGCCAAAAAATACAGGCTAGCCACATCTAATAGTAAGCTCAAAATACGAACTAGATCTTATTCTGATCTTACGGTTGCAATATAGAATTGAAACCCAATCATCTTTTATATTATATCTCTATTTGGCTTGTATACCAATGCATAAGCATGTATCAACAGAAACTATCTTTACTGATTTAGCAGTAGCTAATATTATTCCATTATTAGTACTGTTAGCAGTCCTCAACCCATTTCAAGCTTTGGGGAGTATCACCGTCTTTTGAACTTCAAGAGCTGATTAATGAGAACCATAACTGGCTTCAAACATATGGCAATACTGAATCTCATCTAAGGTCTAATTATACTGACATACTTGCTGTTGACTACATTAGTAACGGAAAGACTTTGAATGCTACTTTTTGGTTGGCGTCCGGTCTTAAGAATTCTAGCCATTTGTAGGCCCAAGCTCTAGATCTATGAAGTTCATTCTTGGCTACATCAGCTACATCTTTGTCCTCGATTCTAACACGTCTAATCAACAGAATTCTTTCTCTTACGTTTGCATCTGATTCATGACGATAAGCATCATTTAGGTTCTGATCTCTAAATATGCTCATACTACAATTGGGGAGTTACCAAGCTAAAAGAATAATGAACAACATTACTTGACTGTCTATGTAATTATGTTAGCAAGTATGAGTAATAATTATTATTAGCAAGCTAAATGTTAAGCGGTCAAAGGAGTATCACGAATAACATAATTAATCGTGCAACAGAGCATTCGGAGAAACAGTTTACGAGTGATTCTTCCCAATAATTTAATTTCTGATTGCGAATTTAGGTCAAATCTGTCTCGCATACAGCGAACGAACCTACATGAGTCAAGTTCCTGTTACTGCTTTCCCGTATGATTGTCTTGGTGGCTTTTGAGTTCTATATTTATAATTTAAAAGACATTAACTGTTGAGCTACTTCTTTTGTTAGGAATAGAACCCTTCAACGTTAGTTTTGCGTCAGTATGATTATTCTCGAGGTTACTTAGACAATTGTATGATATATTACAATGAATAGTTGTGTATTAGCAACTCCTTGTGACCTCTTCGTCTTGATGCTTTGCTGTTGATAGATCTCAGCACACTTAATTCTTTGGTATTTCTAGCGAAGTCTTTATACAAGTTCCTAACAAGTAGAGTATTAGAGTTACTTATCAAAACCTTGCACTTCCTTTCGTTTAATATTGCAAAAATTCTTGCAAGTTCTATTTGGTCTTTATCGGTGAAGCCATTATGTGTATATTGAGTGAAATATGCTGTACCACTCAAGGGATAATAAAGAGGATCTAAATAGATGAAATCTCCTTCTTTTGCTTCAAGTAATGCATCTGTGTAATCACTAGTCTGTATTGCGGCGTCAGAACCACGTAGAGCTGTACCTACTTTACAGAGGTTTTCGCTGTCGCAGATCGTGGGGTTTCTATATCGTCCCATTGGTACATTAAATACACCTTTACTATTTACACGATATAGTCCATTATAACATGTTTTGTTTAATGTGATAAATCTAGCCGCCATTTCAACATCAGTTAACGGCTTATTCGCCCTTAACTTATAATAAAATTCATGGCGTGATTCATTATATTCTGTCTCATAATTTAGCAGAAGTTTAATTAACTCCCCTACATTGTCTTTTACGACTCTATATGCAGTGATTAATTCTTCATTCATGTCTGATAGATGTGAAGTAAAATGGATATTTTTTGAAGATATATGAAAGAACATCGCACCCCCACCAAGAAAGGGTTCAAAATATCGATCAAATTCAGAGGGAATCATTCTATCCAATTCAGGTAGCAGCTGATTTTTACCACTTGCCCACTTTACAAATGGATAACAACTATGTGAGTCAACAAATGGTTGGTTAGCTGCACGCCTCATAAACATAATCAATTTGATTATTATAAATTAGTTGCTGAAACGTCTACATAGTTGCTATGCCTATGTTGCCTCCTGTATTATGCCTATGTTGCCTCCTGGCATATCAACTCTGTCATTTTTGTATTCAGTTGATAATGCACAAAATGTAGGTACGGTAACAGTGCAGCGAAGGTAATCTTAAGATTGCATAATATTTCATAATAACAATTTCATAATATGCATAATAACAATGTTTAAGAAACTTGGATATATTTAGGAAATCTGAGTACAGAGATCAATTACATGTTGATTTGGTACACATAATCTAAAATGTGAATTATTGAAACAATTTTTACATGGCTTAGCGACCTAATACAAATTGAGATCATAGATCAAAACCGAGAATAATGGAATATATACCGCAACTTAAGTAAAAAGAAGTCTCGATCCACATGCCAAGTGACCTATGGGCACAAGAAGACGACCTACTATTTCTCAATTATTGCACAAAAGTGATAGGTGCTAGTATAAACCGTTACTGATGATGGCTGGGTCTGTTCTCTAGTATTCCATTTTGAAATGCTATGTAGGTTACACCCAGAAATAGCTCTTACCGTGTAAAGCTAACAGAGCCGCTTTTACAATCAGACTGTTGTCATTGTTCTTTTTGGAGGGATAGTGATCACTAATATTGATGTAATTTATTATTAAAAGATTAGTAAATCCAAGGAAGTCGCTTGTACTTTTTATAGTATTCAACTAATCCACCTTCTATCAGCATTTGGTGCATAAATTCTGGTACCTTTTGAGCCACGAAAATTTCATTCGTTCTAATATTTTCGGCAGTAAATTTGGTTATGTTTACTATTAACTCATCTCCTTGCATTACTTTTCCTCTTATTTCTGGTATTTCAAGAGCAGGTAACCCAATGGTAAAAGCATTCCTGTAAAATATACGTGCAAAACTTTCCGCTATTACAGCTGAGACTCCAGCATACCTTAGCGCTACTGGAGCCTGTTCTCTACTAGAACCTCCCCCAAAATTTCTACCAGCTACTATTACATCACCATTGGAAATTTTGTTATGAAATTCAGGATCTAAACCATACATAGCATACTTTGCCATCTCGTACGGATCATTTGTTCTGCTTTTGAATCTAAAGGGTATGATAATGTCTGTGTTAATATTATCTCCAAAAACCCAAGCACTCCCTTTCGAAATTGTATGGCCTGTTACGTTAGGTGATGCATCATTGCCCATTATTGCAGATACCTCTTGGCATCAGTTATTTCACCCTCTAATGCAGATGCCGCCACTGTCGCAGGGGATGCCAGATAGATTTTTGATGACAGAGCTCCCATTCTTCCGACAAAATTCCTCGATGAAGATGATATACAGACTTCGTTTTCTCCCAAAGCCCCCAAGTGCGTACCAACACACGCACCACATGTAGCATTAGTAAATACTGCTCCTGATTCAAGATACACCTCTACAAAACCCCGTCTCATGGCCTCCTCATACACTTTCACAGAGGAAGGAGTAACTACACATCTCGTATTTTTATGAACTTTTCTGCCTTTAAGTATGCGAGCCGCTATTTCGAGATCTTCGATTCTACCATTTGTCGAAGAGCCTATAAATGCTTGATCTATTTCTACGGTTCCCAATTCATCAACTGAATGTACCTTGTCGATGTTGTCAGGGCCTGAAACTTGTGGTTCTATATTATTGCATTCTATCTCTAGTTCATCTTTAAACTTGGCCGAGGTGCCTGATTGAATCTCAATTCGCTGCGCATCATTAATTCTAGGATTCTGGTCTAAATAATTCCTCGTAATTTCATCGACTGGAAACACTGAGATCTTGGCCCCACATTCCATTGACGCATTGCTTATGCACGCTCTTGAATCTATGCTAAATCGCTCCTTAACCTCATCGGTAGAAAAACTCCATTCTAATGCCTTGTAATTCGCTCCATCTTCACCTACTTTCCCGATATAGTCCAAAATCAAGTCCCGCGCAAAAACACCCTTTTTAAAAGCTCCAGAAAGATTAATCTTGATAGTTTCAGGTACTCTCAGCCATAGCTGGCCAGTTGCCCATACAGCTGCAATCTCTGTACTTCCAATCCCACTCGCAAATGCCGATACACAGCCTGCTTGACAAGTATGCGAGTCTGCACCTAATATAATCATGCCAGGATTAGCAAGATATTCAAGAACATATTGATGAGAAATTGAGCCCTCAACCAACATACAGTTATGCTTTGAAACAAAATCTCTTATCATGGAATGCAAATTCGCTACCTTTTCATCTGCTGCTGGAAATGTGTGATCTATGACTAAAAGTACCTTAGATGGATCATAGATCCTCTCTATACCCATCTCGCTAAGTGAACGTATGGCTAATGGGCCAGTACTATCTTGAGCAAGAGCGAGGTCAACATTCACGATAACAATGTCACCAGCTGCCGCTGCCACTTTGGGCCTAGTAAATCCACTATTGGCTTTTATTTGAACGTTCTTTATGCTTATTGCCTTTTCAGCAAACGTAAGAGAATCGTCACCTAGAACTCTTTGTAGATGATCCGCATCTCGTTGCGGATTTTGAAGCAGTGATGATGACAACTGTAGTCAATGACATAATCACCTACATGCTATATAAGGTGGTGGATTAAACTAACCTATTACTTATTTAGACCTGCAATTATAAAGTTATCTGAAGAAATCGATAACTCTACGACGGCTCCGTACCTATGTTAGCTAACTCCTTCTTCTCTCTAATTTCATACGCATCCCATATTTCGGACGTAACGTGATAAGGGGTTTTAATTCCACCTTGTGATTTGGATCGTGGTGCATCTTCCACTGTTTGCATATTGTAGCTAACAGTAATATTCCTTCTAGCCATGCAAATGGCTCGCCTACGCAACTTCTAATACCTCCTCCAAATGGGAAATAACTGAATCTAGGCATATGTAACTTTGCTTCTTTAGTCCAGCGATCTGGATAAAAGACATCCGGATCAGAATAGTAATTCTCGTTGTGATGCATTACGTATTGACTCATTAAGATGATAGAACCTGCAGGAATCACATACTTGTCAACCTTGTAATCATTGATAGCTTGTCGTCCTATAGTCCATGCTGGAGGATATAGGCGCATTGATTCTCGAAGAACCTTCTCAGTGTAAACCAATTTTGGGATATCCCTAACAGTGGGGGTTCTACCATTACCGCTGCTCTCACTCTCTCCAAGCACAGATTGGAGTTCATCGTACATGCGATCCCCTATAGTAGGATTTTGTGATAATAGATAAAAAGTCCAAGTGAGAGCATTGGACGTAGTTTCATGACCCGCCAAAAAAATTGTCATCACTTGATCTTTTAGTTGTAAATCAGTCATTCGCCCAATACCGGCTTCGGTATCTTGGGCTTCTAATAGAGTATACAACAAGTCAGGTTGGAGTACTCCTTTACTTTCGCTATCTCGATGCGCTCTAATCATGTCGTATACTATCGAGTCTAGTCTTTTCTTTGCACTCTGATACCCCTTATTAATAGGTAGGATAGGTATCTTTTCAATTAGCTCGCCAAAAGGCATTTGGAGACGGTTAATGTACTCCATGCATGTCAAGAGTGAATCGCCTACTTCGTCGCCTTCAGATTTAATATCAGAACCTAATACAGCCTTACTGATAATTGTCATTGTTACATGCATCATTTCCTTATGAATATCTAGCATCATGCCATCTTGCCATTTCTGAATCATTTGTACGGCGCTAGTAGTCATGATATCTCCATATCTTTTTATCTCACTTGGATGGAAGGCCGGTTGAATCAGTCGTCTTTGGCGATCATGGTATTCTCCTTCACTGGTAACTAACCCTTCACCTAATAGGCGCTTGGATACTTGTAATCCCTTACTTTTTATGAAATTTTTATAGTTTCTAATTAAGATGTCTTCTATATAGTGAGGATTGTTAATTAGATAAACATGTTGTCTTCCGAACTTAAAATGAGCAATATCACTATAAGCATATGCAATATCCATTAACGTTTTGATAGGGTTATGGATAAATTCACGTAGCAATTTGCTAGGCAAAATTGAGTGAGGACATGGAGGATATTCAATAGTAGAAGAGGATGATTTAACTTTCTTCTTCATTGTGTATTTCATATGTTTTGCTTTACGGATGTATTTAAATAAAGGGTTACATAAATGATGATATTTCATTTTCGGAGACCTCAACCAAGACAGAATACTTTATTCTTCATAATACCATTAAACAGTAGGGAATAGGTAACTATGAGATACATTCTACAACCTTCACAGCTTTCACTGCCTTCTCTAATTTTGTCAATATCTTTTTTCGGAAATTTTGAGAGTGAGGACTTGCAGTTCCGACATCTTTTAACTCTCTTTATAATCTTTGAGTCCCAGATGTATAATATTTCATTCGTTCATGTTCCCTTTTCTCTTTGCTATTTTGTATCCAATCCAAGCCTTTGGGAATCTCTTTTTTTGTTTGCAGTACAGCATAGTCAGATTTTAGGATTTTATTTTGACTAGTATGACCGTGAAATATGCTGTGTCTGTTTTTGTTGTTGTTTCTATACCAGTACTGTGCTTTCATTTCTTCTGCTATATGATTAGATTAAGAATTGGTCCTTAATAGCTGTTATCTTAGCCTTTATTCCTTATTTATACAGAGATAGAAATTGTTCGAGGGAAGGAGATTCCCCAACTGCCAAGATTAAACTTCAACTATCTCTAAATCTAAATAATTCATCGTTCTTAATGTTCTCCTGTTTCGTTAAAGGGGAGAATGATATCAAAAATTATGAAGACAGAGGCCGCCTCACATACCTCACTTACCGTCTCTATTAAATTAGACCAAATATGTATCAAGAATCCTGGATTGGAATACCAAGCATGCTTCGACTAAATTTCAAATGCGGCTGATTACTTTAGAGCACGTAACTTTCCAAGTAGGAATAATATCGCTCCTGTCGGTATAAATGGAGCACACAGAAGGAGAAAGTAAGGAGCATCGTCCGCATACAGGTGGGTTCCAACTAGAAGTATTCCATATATATTTATCACTAAAGCAGGAACGACTAATGCCAATATCAATATCTCAAAATATTTGTCTAATAGCGATGCCGCTAACGTAGGTGTAGGAGATGACGCGATGTAGATGATGTCGGTGCTGATCTTGCACTATAAATTCTCTGTCCTAAAACAAATGACGATGTCCCTAACAAAAATGAAACCAATCCTAGAACATTTCCAGATAGACTAGGTGTTGTACTTCCAGACATGGTTGACAAAACAATGTACCAACATGGCTGACACTTTTTTGTCTTGTTTAGTGTATTAGTATCCGTGGTTTTA
>JAICVW010000093.1 GCA_025935105.1 Nitrososphaeraceae archaeon | reverse complement strand
CTCAGCAAACTAATGGTAGATAGGGATCAAACCACCATCAGACTAGTAGTCAATCCCGACACCTTTAGCATAGAGAATGCTAAAAGAACATTCATGTCCGCAAGTCTATATGGTATGAGCGTAGATCTTGTGATAATTAACAAAATCATGCCAACAGGGAGTCCGGACCCTTACTATTCTCGCTGGGCTGAGTCCCAAAGATTGAAGATAGAAAATGCTAAGAACAGCTTTTATCCACTTCCGGTAAGGGAAGTTAATCTCTATGACAACGAGCTGATAGGCTTGGAGATGCTGCGGGAAAATGCAAGGATGCTTTTCGGAATGAGTCGCCCAGCAGAAGTTCTATTTAAGGGAGATCCATATAGATTTCATAAAGAAGGTTCATCATTTCTAATGAATGTCAAGGTCCCATTCACCAAAAAGGATGACTTTGATGTAGAGCGCTATGGGGATCAGATCGCTATTAAAGTAAAAAATCAAACTGGTTTTATGATCAATACGATCCCGTTGCCTGCAATCACCTTTAACATGAAACTTAGTAAAGCCAAGTTGGTTGGAGAAGAACTTGTCATTATATTTGAGGACATCGCCTACGCGGAGAAAAATACTAAAGAATAGAGCCTAACAAATCCGGATCCCAGTTCCAGCTGAACCCACACATGATTTATATAATATGAGATCACGATTAACAGACAGATATATATGCCAATAGACCCAGACTTTCCAAGAAATCATAAAGTACTTGGTAAACATATGCATTCTGACGGTGAGCACTATCACTATGTATGGGGGCCAGGCAAAACAGCTGAGGCCGCCGAGAATGAAGAAGTCAAAGCAGCCTTTGCTGCACGAGGAGAAGAGATCGCTCCTAGTGGAGTACACGGAACAATGGTTGCTGTTGATTGGGATTCCTGTGTGGCAGATGGTGCTTGCATTGAGGCCTGTCCCGTCCAGGTTTTTCAGTGGTATAGGACTGAGCAGGATCTGCCAGCTTCGAAAATGGCTAATGAAACTAGTAGTGGTACTGGTAGTACTGTAAAAGAGGAGAGAAAGGATTATACAGATAAGGCTGATCCAATCCGAGAACACGATTGTATTTGGTGTATGGCCTGTGTTTCTGTCTGCCCGCCTCAGGCAATAAAGGTCGATCAATCCAATCTTGAGTTCCACGAAAAAGCCTCAGGTACTTTCAACGAATCACTCTCGAAAGGAAGTGCGCCTCCACCACACGCCCATTAAAACCACATTTTTTTGGAAACGAAACCTTCTAGGGAACGAGCGTGGTGAACCTCTTGGTTACCGTTGTAATTTGCTGCTATGTGAACACTAGAATCATGTGAAGCAAGATTTTTTTCTCAGAGAGCTATTTTTTTGAGACTCAAGCTCTCCGAACGACTCAGGGTGAGTCTAAATTTCTTGGGCTACCAAGTACTAGAATACATCATGCAAATAGCTATCGTTTTGGTACATAACAACTATACAGGTTCGCTAGTTATCAAATCTACAATAGACAAATTATTATGTTGATCAAAAATTGTTATGAATTATAGGAACTTGCTACGAGAAAATCGAAATAGTTCACACGTGCAAATAATACTTCCTGAGGAGATCCATAGTAGGATAACTGAATTCATGCAAGGACGAAATGTTTTTCCATTCATCAAGAATGATGAATTGGTCTGTATTTTTTTTTTATACATAATATCTGAGGACCATGACGGACTTGAAAGTAAAAAAGTTGTGGACGTTGCCACTCAGACAGTTAGAAGGATCGAATTCGAGATAAGTCAAAACATAAAGAGCCCTAACATGACTGATTCTGATATGATTCGCGGGCTGTATTTAAAAAGACAGCTTCAGATCGCAGTGGATCATGTAGAGAACGTTAATTTTCGCTATGACCAAATACTCAATGATCCTATTATTCTATCCTATTGTTTTTCTCAACATGTCTCATACCACGACCAAGATTATTTTTTTCAGATTTATGGCCCCCTTAACGAAGGAGAATACCTCAGCGAGATGAGATCCACTTTGCAAGGATCTATGGTAATGCTAGGTTTTAACCGAAAAGATGAAACCAAGCTGCCCTTCAAACATCCTTTAATCCCATTGTATATCTGGCTTAAAGATCAGATTAGATCTGGGCTCAGCGATCTTGGCACTAGCAAATAGGCTCCAGGTTCTCTAACATTCAGAATATTACATGTAACTCATGACAAATCATCCAGTCAGAGGTTAACAGACACAAAGACTTACCTGAAAGCTGGTTGGGATACGTCTGAGCGGAACGCAGTGATCTATTAGTCCCGACCTCCAGTAGGAGATTATAATGTACGTTAATAGTCACCTTCCTATGTTCTCCTGTCTTCCTTGAGCTCATTTTATTAGTTCGAAATTGGACTTTTATAATCAACGTTTTTATGAATGCTAGGTAAGATGAATTTGATTTGTGTATGGACATCTCCATAGTTGCAGGGCCTTCGTCTGTTGATTTGGCGACTAAAGTCGCAAATAGCCTAGATGCAAGCCTACTTTCTGTTGATTTTCGAATATTTAAAGATGGCGAGACAAAGATTAATATGAGTAAGCCAGTCGGGAAAAACTGCGTATTAATACAGTCGACCTATCCGCCAACCGATAGGCATCTAATGCAAGCTCTAATGATGTTAAAGAAGTGTTCTGATGGTAGTTTGGCAGATATCTTAGCGGTTGTCCCCTATATGGCTTACTCTCGCCAGGACCGAGAATTTTTGGATGGAGAAGTAGTTAGTATGGCAGTAGTCGCAAGATTGTTCGAATGTGTTGGAACCAGAAGACTAATCACAGTAGATATCCATAGTCCAACTTCGCTGTCTTATTTTTCGATTGACGTTCGAAACTTGAGTGCCATTAGCCTTTTGGCCAAATACGCAATCACTAATTTGAAAGCAAGCCGTCCTGTAGTTGTATCACCAGATAAAGGTGGTGCTAATAGAGCAAGGGAGTTTGCTCGACTATTACAGACAGACATGCTTACTTTGTCGAAGAGGAGGGATATGCATTCGACGGAAGTATTTGTGGATAAGCAGAAGCTAAATTTAGATATTGCTGGCCGAGACGTAATTATCCTAGATGATATGATAAGTACTGGTGAAAGCATTGTGAAGGCTTCTAAGTTTTTGCTTGAGGCTAATCCTAACAATATCTACGCGATGTGTACGCACGCAGTTATGATCGAGAATGCTATTGAAAAAATCGAGGCAGCTGGAGTTAAGGAGATCATTTCTACCAACTCGATTCCGAGGTCGATTGGGAAAGTAGATCTTTCACCAGTGATTTCTAGAGAGATTGCAAGTATCATTGAGCCAGCAGCTATTCGGTGAGGGGAATCTTGAGATTTCGCCTTTTAGTATGGAGGACATATGCCTCTAGAAGCCAAATTATGATTTGGCTTTTGCGAAAAAAATATGGTTGACATGAAGCTGATCTTCCTGGGAACATCAGCGTCCACCCCTACGGCTGACCGAGGACTTTCGTCGATTGCGATTCAGAGGGGCAGCGAATTGCTGTTGTTTGATGCGGGTGAGGGAATGCAAAGAAACTTCATCAGATCTAGGCTAGGGATGAATAAGAGGATGAAAATATTTGTGACTCATATGCACGGCGATCACTGTATTGGTCTCCTTGGGCTTCTACAAACCCTCTCTTTACATGGAAGGTCGATTCCACTTGATATATATGGACATGAAAAGTTGGACGAGTTCCTCAAAGAAAACATGCGAATAGTGAATTTCGGTTTGAGTTTTGAAGTTAAAATGCATACTATCAAGAGTGAGGGGGTGGTTATTCGAGAAAAGGATTATGAAGTAACTTGTTGCGAAGCAGATCACCTGATCCCTTCATTTTCATACTGTCTTGTTGAGTTTGATAGGCCAGGTATTTTTGATCTTGATGCAGCTAGGCGATTTCACATCCCCGAAGGCAGGTTATACGGCATGTTACAACATGGCAAAGATATTGTATTCGAAGGTGGATTGATTAAATCGTGCCAGGTATTAGGACCACCTAGGTCCGGTAGGAAAATAGGCATCTCGGGGGACACGAGACCAACAAGAAAACTGAGGAACTTTTTTAAGGAATGTGATCTACTTGTTTATGAATCTACTTACGGTAGAGAAAGTTATAACAAGGCACTTGAGAACTTTCATTCTACGGCCTCAGAAGCTGCATCATTAGCTAGAGACTCAGGTGTCAAAAAGCTAATTCTTACCCACTTTAGTACTAGGTACAAAGAGACATCTGTGCTTCTTGATGAGGCAAGATCAGTTTTCAAGAATGCTGAGGCCGCAGAGGACCTTGATATTGTAGATATCCCATATAAAGAATCTATACAGTAGTGTCTATACTAGAGTATCATGCGAATATGTAAATTATGACTGGATAATCTGTACAGACGTCGGGACATGACTTTCCCTCTATTTATCGGCCTCAGAAGGCAACTCTTCAACAATACTTAAAATAATTGTACTGGTATTTAGGAGCACAATTCTGTGAGAAGTTGGATTGAACAGGACAATATCGTTGACAATAGCTCTGTTATGTCCTTTGATAAATTCAGGCGATGACAAATAGGAGTTATATACACATAGGTATCCTGGTTTTGACAATTGTTTGATGGGTATCATCGATGCTGGTTTGAGCCCTGTAGCTTCTCCAACTAGTATATAGGCAAGGCTATGAAAGTTGCTATCGCATGGTAGCTTTGCAGTAAGATATCCCTTAGCTATAGCATACGGGGCCGAGTCATAAATGGGTATGAAATCTCTCGGAGGTATGATTTGATGTGACAATAAAACTGTTTTAGAGTCCCTGAACGACGGAAATATTGAAGAATTCTTGTTAAACATTATGATGTTATCGGTGCTGTTATGATTTTGACCTTTCGCGGCCGCTAAAAAAACCGTGGGATCTAAAATCTCGCTCATGACAGTCTCAACCGATTGGTTGTCTTTTGAAAGTACAGCCTTCACCTCTGGTTGTGTCTTCGAGAAGGCAACATTTGTTTGTGTAGCAGCTAAAAGTATCGATAATATAATAAAGCATGTACATCCGCAATGTATCGAGTAAGATTCAGGATGATCCCCAGTCATTTCTGTTACCCAAAGTAGCCAGGTAGAAAAGAATAATTGGTATTTTTTATTAATATGTTTCTTAGCTTCACTATTCAAATAGAGTCATGTCAATATATGTTATGCAGAATTTATCAACCAAGCCTCGCTTTCTCTCGGAATCATGAACTATTTGTATCTATACTAAGTCTCGATACTCTAGATCTGTCGCGGTAACTTACCTTTTAAATGATAGAGCTGTAGTTATCAAATGAGAGAAATCCTTAAGCTATAAAAACTCAACTAATGAGATCGACGAACTGCTTAATAATTTCCAATTCCTTGACTCCTAAACGGCTAGACGAGTCAATGATCTCCTTCTCTATCCTAATTTCCGATGCAACAACAGAACGTAATTTTTTGATATCGATCGGAGTCACACCATTTGCTAGGCCTGCGCTATAAGCACGAACATATAGATTGACAATCTTCCCCATGAAGGATGGAATGAATCGAACAAGTAGTAACATTGCTTGACGAACGGCCTCTTCGTCGGGGTCACAAATCGAAACAGATTTGATAAGCGATTCCAATACTTGCATCCGGGATCGACCTAGCTCTTCTAACGCAGAAGCAACCAGAAGACCTGATTCACTTAACTCGTAAAATGGTACTCCTTCCATCTGTAAGGCTTTCGGGCCACGGCGTAATGGTAGCCTACCACCCTCCTTGACGACGCCAGAAGGGATCAAAACCTCATCTATATCTCTGAAAACACCAGAGTACATATTTTGCCATAAAACGCCTTGTTTTTTGGCAATTATTTGTGCGATCGAAGTTCTGGTCCGTAGCTCCGGACTTTGTTCTGTCGCGAGGTGGACAATAATTTTCCGTTGTCTTCTTGCCTCGCCAGTAAATTTATTGTTTTGACTCTTGAACGTATCGAATATTGCTATACCTTGCTTTGATCTCAAGCTTCTTATTTTATAAGGCTCAGTTATGTTAATATTTTGATTTATCATTTTGTGAAAGTTTTATAGACAAAATCGTATCTCAGACAGATAGGTAGGGACTCTAGAGGTTGTTTGACGGAATCTTACAATGATAAATAGACTAAGAACGTTTTATTGGGGACTTATACAGCCAAGTTGAATAAATCCTGGGTAGAGAGGTTGATGCTAATCTCATATCTTGTTTTACTCGTCTAAATCTTTTGAACATTCAACAAAGACTATTTCATTGCATACTGTTTCTTTACTACGCTTTTGGTGTAGGAAAGGATTTCGTCTACCCTGTTTTGGCTTATAGTTTTCCAGCTCTTTATTTACCACCGTGGGCATGTGAAGGAATTCATTATAGCAAGAGACTCATAGATCGTCTGTTAGCTCTTCATATCTCACCAAAGCAATACTAACAAGCTTTGGGTAAACAGGAGAGAAAATTTAGAATAGTATATAATTACTTTCCAAATGATTAAGAGAGGAAGGCTTATAACGCCAAATGAGACAAGTATATCAAAGAAAACTTGGAAATAAGGGAAGGTTTAACTTTTGATGATGTTTTACTTGTTCCAAGACGTTCCGCTGTGATTTCAAGGTCTCAGACTGATCTTAGGACTAGGCTGTCTTCTAACATTTCATTGAATATTCCCTTGATAAGCGCGAATATGGACACCGTCACAGAATCAAGCATGGCTATTGCTATTGCAAGAGAGGGTGGTATTGGAATCGTCCACAGATTCATGACAATCGACGATCAGGTGGATGAAATCCTGAAGGTAAAGCGCTCTGAATCAGTCATCATTGAGCAACCATATACTATCAAAACAAATGCTGCAATGAAGGCTGCAAAGAAAATGATGATAAATTACGGTGTATCGGGGCTTCTTGTCGAGGAAAGCGGGGGATTATTAGCGGGGATTATCACGCAGCGGGATATTAGTTTAGAGAAAAATCCAAATTGTAAAGTTGAGGACTTAATGAGTAAGGACGTGGTCACCTCAAAAGAAGGAACAACAATTGAACAGGCAAAGGAAATCCTGCACAATCATCGAATTGAAAAGCTACCGCTAGTAGATAGGGATAAAAAAATTGTTGGGCTTATAACTAGTAAGGATATTCTTAAAATGGAACAATATCCACAGGCCTCAAAAGATAAAAAGGGGAGGTTGCTCGTTGGAGCAGCTGTCGGAGTTAAGGGTGATTACCTTGAGCGTACTGAAGCTCTACTAGATGCGGGATCCGACGCAATAGTAGTTGATATTGCGCATGGTCACAGTGACAATGCAATCAACGCAGTACAAATGATCAAGAAAGCATTCCCAAACTGTGAATTGATTGCTGGAAACGTTGCAACAGCACAAGGAACCGAGGACCTGATCAAAGCAGGCGTGGATGCGGTCAAAGTTGGTGTTGGATCGGGGTCAATCTGTATAACTAGGGTAATCACTGGCTCTGGTGTACCTCAGCTAACTGCAGTCATGGATAGCGTCAAAATAGCAAGCCATTACAATATACCAGTGATCTCAGATGGAGGTATAAGGACATCAGGCGACTCTACTAAAGCGCTTGCAGCTGGAGCATCTACTGTGATGGTAGGCGGCCTTTTTGGTGGGAGCGATGAGAGTCCGGGTAGGACTCTGATAAAGAATGGTAAAAAGTATAAGATGTATAGAGGCATGGCCTCATTTTATGCCTCATTAGGAAGAAAATACAAGGAAGGCGTTCCCGTAGACTCCGACGATCTGAACGATTATGTTGCTGAAGGCGTTGAGGCAATGGTCCCATACAAAGGAAGTGTAGTTGAGATCATTAGGCAGATGGTTGGAGGTATAAGATCAGGCTTAAGTTACTGCGGCGCTCATACGATCAGACAGATGCAGAATAATGCTG
>JAICVW010000583.1 GCA_025935105.1 Nitrososphaeraceae archaeon | reverse complement strand
ACCCCTGAAATGAAACAAAAGATAAAGGGTCTAATTCGAACAACCTAATCTTTTTCATTCTTACATTTGTAGTTAAAATTCAAAGAATGAGAATAGGCTCTGAACTTTAAGCTTAATGGAAGGCTTCTATCTGCTCTGACCTGTCTCTGCCAGGTGCGGTGAATGGCTATTTACAGCCGTGGTAAAATATGGAAAACCTTATCGAGCTTAAAGCTGGAATTGATCAGTCCGAAGTAGACTAAAAAATAGTTAGAATACTAATCCAAAAAAAGGTTAGTGCAATGCCTGTTTGTCTACCATTATTTTTTTACGTAATTAATGGGAGCCATTTGGTTTTGTATTTGCAATAACCGAATGCCTTTTTCAGTTGTTCTATAAGTACGCATCCCTTCCTCATACTCCATCAGTTCATTTTCAACTAAGAGTGCCAAGTATTCTCTGAGTTGGTTAAAAGAAAGATATGCCCTGTACATTAGTTTTGTCTTAGTAGCTCCTCCCCCGTTTGCGGCATCCAAAAGAAGACCAACTATTTCGCTCCTACTTCTGTATTTCACGAATTGGTTGATACAAACCTACTATTTATGAGAGCTCGAGCTTAGTACTGAGATTTACATCAATTTGCTTTGAATAAAACTATTTCATTATGTTATCGATTCTAACTATTTTTATGTACAAGTACTTATTGTCCTAGAGAGATTTTTCAGGCTCATTCTATGTTAGATAATACGTATGTTTCTCTGCAAATATCTGTCTCATATAATGTTTTTTCACCTACTAAATACCACTTAACAGATGGACTTAATTACACATAACACAAATTTATAAAAATTGAAGCTTTCAAAGTTCTCTACAATCTGCCTATGTTCTATTCTCACTGTTATAACATTCCAATCGCCCGTTTGCATTTTTGCTGTTGTACATAATCCGCTTGTCTACCACCTAAGCAGCGACGAGCCATGGAGGGCGACCGTTGTCATTTCAGATGCCACGAACATGCTAAAGCTAGGACATAATGTAACACTTTTGCTTAGCATAGAAGGTGTACAAATTGGCGTCAAAAATCCTCATCATTATTTGGGCTAGATATGCTAACAAGAAACGTGACTAATTTCATGACTGGTGGAAGAGTGATCATTTGCGAAGTGTGCTTAAGAATTGCGGGTTATAATAACAACGATATACTTCCAAGTGCAATTGTTGGTAAGCCGATCATCATTTCTAATCTACTTAACAATGCAACCGTAATAGATTATTAATAAATAATGTATTATAGAACACTAAATATTTTGAAAAATAGATAAATTCCTATCTGCATCAGTAGCGATCCTGTTCGGGTCGAAAAGCCTTAGGATCATGCTACAAGGATCAATAGTTTGATATTAAACATTTAGAGATAGCCGTGAGATAGAAAGAAGTTATAGGATCGTTTTATGTAATCAAAGTGGGATAAAAAGTTGACAACTCCATTTATTGAAGTATATAATAGATGTAATGGGAAATAGACCTGATGCTCTCTGTACTATCTGTGGCATTGTTAATACTGTTGTATTTGTCAACTCAGCAGGTACACGCAGCTGCAAATTTTACTAGTAGTTCCACGGGTCAGAACGTGAAATTGTTAATAGAACAGGCAATATCTTCTTTGAACAGCGGTGACCCTAAGGCCGCGCTTTCGAATCTAACGTTGGCTGATAAGATATTAGCGGGCTGACGTTAAGTTGGATCCCGATTTTCTCGTGAGCGAATCATTCGACTCCATTGATTTTGGATTAGCTACATCTATACCGGCTAATATATTTGTCACCTCTGTCAATCGAAGCTCGTGTTAACGTTTGATACATTAAAAAATTGTGATCTTAATCGGTATAGGCGGTAAATTATGGTCTTGATGTGTGATGTCAGAGTAATCAACATTTATGGATGACCTCGGCATGTGCGCTCTGGCCAGAATATAAAATTTTATTGAAAATGAGTTATTGTGTGACAGGTTTTATTTTTTTAAACTGATATCTTTGGGCTGAAGAGAGGAGAAGTAGTCCATCTCACTAGTGTAATGTTTTGGCGAACCTCACAGTAATAATGATACAGATAATATTACTTTTATCTGTATCATACGAAATTTACTACGACACGTCCTGGATTCTATGTGAAGAATTAGTTCCAGTAAGAATAATTAGGAAGTTAACTGAGCTTATCAGCATACCTCACTACGTTGTGGCGTCACCAATCTAAGACAATAGTGCAGCTGGATTCCTATTCGAGTTAGAGTTCACCGTAATCACGAACTTGCAGTTTGATGCCTTTGTATCGCCGTGAGCTGGATTAAAGTCCAATATTACGCCTGCACCATTAAGACCGCAGTCAAAGTAGTTAGCTCCGCCTCCACCAATCATTACATCATGACCAGTTCCAGCAAAGAATTGATCATTGCCTGTGCCTCCTACCATAAGTGAGTTACCAGTACCACCTATGAAGATATTGTTTCCAGAGCCACCATAAAGTTTACTATCATCATTATCTAGTAGACCAGCTACAAGCACATTATCTCCAGGTCCAGCAAATGCCTTACAAGTTCCTGTTCCACATTGTAAAAAGTCATTTCCACCAAGCCCATACATGGTTGCATCAGCGACTGATGTTGCTATTATGATATCATCTTTT
>JAICVW010000004.1 GCA_025935105.1 Nitrososphaeraceae archaeon | reverse complement strand
GGCCAGCGAATGTGATTATGAAGCTGGTAATAGGAGACTTTGGATGTGGCAGAGCAAAGCTTGCTGAGCTCTTGAAGGAAAACAAGATGTACAACTTCGACCATCACAACATCTTAAATGACGCGGTCACTCCCTGTAATATGAAGTCAGTGAAAAAGTATTTAGAAGATGGAAAACTTGATGTCGCAGGATTTTGTTTGTCATTAATGGGAGAAGATTGGCGTGATTATATTATAGAAGCAAAAAGATGTCTTGCAAAGAATGGACTACTGTTTATCGCCGAGACTACACACTCATTGAGTGCAAGATTATCAGATCTTCGTAAAGCAGTAACAGATCAAGGATTTGAAATATATTCAGATGAGGAAAGAGGAGACTTTACTTTCATAGATGCAAGAAAACTCTAGCTGTCTTTATACTGCCATTAATTTTATGTTTCTGCTGTCCTTAACTTTTAAGGATACGGACACTGAAAATACTCGTTATGCCATTATATCAGTGCTTGTCCGACGACAACGACGAGTTTCATGAGAGAATCAAGTATAGTGATTCATTGTTTGAACTACACTATCACCATGATTTAGCCAGTATATTAGGTCTAGATATATTAAAGCACTTTAAAATTCACTTTGACGAGTTTAAGGTGTTCCTGGAACCAATATGAGGTAGCAGGAGACCGTGACCCGACAGTTAACACCAATTCGTAGAACCCGTTAAGTTAACAGAACTATGGATCGCTTTTACTCATTTGATTAAAAGCGACTGTTTGCACTAGCTCGCGAATAGCCAGTGCCGTGAATATGAGTAAATCGATTTACTCTTTCGATGCCTTAAGTTCAGCTAATTCCTTCTTCATTGCATTCATTTGTTCGATTAATTGCGCAATCTGATCTACTGGTGTATTATTTAGAACAGGAGCAGATGGACTGCCAGATTTTAATCTCTCGATTTCTTCTTTCATGTGAGAGATTTCTATTTCATTCCAGTAATCTGCTTGACGTAAATTATTCAGTTCATCTTCTTGTTTTTCAGCTGCTTTTAATTCTTCGCGTAATCGGTTTTCTTCATTGATAGTCAGATTGTTTACTGCCTTAAGATATTGTGCAAATCGTTTTTCATGAGCTACTCTGTAAACAGCTCTAAGTCCAGTACTATGTCCTAAAAGTGCTTCTGCATGAAAATCTTCAAGATTACTTAGCTCTAGTTGGGTGCCAAAAAACTTACGTAATGAATGAACCATCTTTTTTTTATTTCGCCTGGCACCATTTTTGTTGGCAGAAATAGGATCTGTTAATGTAGTCTTTTGTGCAGTCAGCAAGCCACTCCTTTGCAACAAATAATAAAGTCTGATTTTGATAGCACTATCTTTCAAAGCAGAAGCATGTTTTATCTTATATTGAACATGTGGTTTATTCCTAATTCTGGGATCTGTATTGGGGTCTGTTCGGAATAAAGGATTTGTTAAAGTTATTTCTTCACCCAAACGCTTACGATGTTCCAAATATTCATTGATTGCCCTATAACATTCAGGAGTGCAAAAGGTATAATATTCTTCCCTTGATCGTCGATAAATATGAACTTTATAAATTTCATAGCCTTCCATTGGCTCAAGATTACCAACAGTCAAACCAGGAATAGCACCGACTCTTATTCCTGATGAAACCATTAACAAAATTAAAGCCCTATATTTTATATCTGAAACATCTAATAACTTTGTAATTTCTTCATGTGTGTAAGGTTCAGGATTATCATATTTTCTTTCATACTCACCAACAGAACCATAAATTTTCTTCCAAGCCAAGACCACATAATTCATTTCATAAAAATGCCTAATGGCACCATACGTATTGCTTCTAGTGCTGAATGAAAGACCATCATCCTTCAGCTTTTCCAAGTAAGAAACAATATGTGAACTTAGAGTTCTTGGGTCACCATCTAACAACTCTTCAACATTCTTAACATCTCTCCATTTTGCAAAGCCACTAAGCGCAGCAAGATACCTTCGTTTGGTTGCCTTGGTTCTTAGACTTTTGTAGAAAATATCAAAGGATGGACCATCTAGATTTGCTGGTTTACCTACAATTGCAATTACAGTTTGAGCCAAACATTATTAACTAAATCACCTTTGAGCTATAAACATTATCATTTATAGTTAGTTTAACATTAGTATAATTATTAGCCAAATTGTTATCGTTATTACCGCCGCCATTACTGTTAGTTGCGTTTCCATTGCCTTTGAGTAATAGATCGAAACAATGTGATATTGGATCTGGGTCGCTAAAGTTAAGATCTCCATTTAACATTTTGTTCATAGTGTTATCTACACATGTACTAAAGTTCTGTTGTTGCGTAGCTTGTTTTTGGTGTATATTACTGCCAGGTCTATCCGCGAACGATTGAGAGACATAACAGTTACTTATAATCATAGATATAATAAGAACAGAAAGAAAAAATACTACAACCAAAGGTTTGATCGTGAAACCTAATTCGGTCATTTTAGTTAGCTAGTAGATTAGATCCACATATATTGGCTTCTAGTTATTGTTTGGGGGTCATCATACTATTATGATGTAAATTCTCTATCGGCGATACTGCAGGAAATGTGATTTGGAGGTTTGAATTAGGCTAGGAGTATAATATTGCAAAGCCTATAACATAAATTGTTTTAGCATGACCCTTTTTATATAGGATAACGTGATAAACTTTACGTGGTTAGAACCAATAGATCAAAATTAGAAGCATCAATGCTACTTATTATAGTTCTTGCCGTTACAACTTTTGTTATCGCTAACGGCTTAGAAACAAGCCTTACTGCAAATAATGCATATGGTCAAGCTAAGTCATCTCCTCCACTGTCATCAACTACTGTTACTCATAAAACTACAACGCCAAAGCTTCATGCTATACGAATAAACTCGCCAACAAAGGGTCAAACAGTTCCCGTTCATAAAGACATCGCAATTTCTGGTATATCAACTACGCCTAATAGTACTTCTAATTGTCATGTCTCGGTTATAGTAAATGGAATCAAACCATATCAAAATGCTACGGGTACTGGCCCCAAAGGATCAAACGATTACTCGAAATGGACATTTCTACTAGTCCCCAAGTACACTAGTATCAAGCAAGGAGCTAACAAGATAACCTCTAAATTCTCATGCGGCAACAATCCTAGCCTACTTTCATATTACAGTGTAAATGTTACCGGAGTGGCAGGTTCTGGGGGAAGTGTCAGTAAGACTCCAGCACCAATCGCTACTACAAACAACACCCCCTCAACACCTGGGATGATTACAACTGGACATTAGCCAAAAATAATACACAAAAGATACCAGGAGCAGACAATTTAAGAGGTACGTTATAGTCATTATGCGTTGTCTAATAAGGTTCCTAAAACCACAAGAGCACTAGTCAGCAAGGAGTAGGCGCAATCTGAGAATATGAACCGTACTTGTTCGGGATAATCATAAACATGTAAAAGGCAAGGACTCAATTGATATGCTATGTCATATCCTAAAGACATACTTTCTAGAATGTATTCAAGGGATAACCAGCCCGAACTGTTATATCCGAAAAGGGAAGAAGGTTCTACAATCGAAGAAACACAATATGAAGAAGTTGTGCAGACCAACCTCTTTAACGTAATGCTGAATAGAAGGTCTCAAAGAAAGTTTGAAAATAAAACTATCGAAGATAGCAAAATTGAAATGATATTGGCCGCTGCCGATACTGCTCCTACTGCAGGGGGGTTCCAAGGCTTTGAAATTTTTCATATAAAAAGTTCAGAAATCAAGGCAAAGCTTGTAGAAGCTGCGAATAAACAACCCTACGTTAATGCTCCGCTCGTTTTAGTATTCTGCATGAATCCAGAGAGGGTAAAAATGAACTTTCCCCCAAATATCCTCAAGAAGTTCTCTTTACAGGATGCAACGTTAGCTGCATCATATTCTCAGCTAGCAGCACATGCACTTGGTCTGAGCTCGATATGGATTGGTATGATAAACGAGGATAAAGTAATGGAAGCCTTAGGCACTAATCATGTTCCCGCAACCATCCTATGTTTGGGCTATCCACAGAAAATGCTTCAGCCAAAGCCTAAAAGAAGTTTGAAGGAGCTAATTCATATTGTTTGAACTTAAACTGTAATGTGGAATGTAAAAAGAAAAGCAACACAAAAGGAGAATGCAGAAATTAGAGCTTTATTGACCAATAGCTTCAAGTTAAGATCTTTTTTTTCGTTGGGACCTACGTTAATTTTTAACCAGTCAATAAGATATTTATGGTATTTGCTACAGATCCTAGATATGAACGCATTTGATAAACATCGGAAAGGGTTTACTGCATGGTGCCAGGATTGTAGTGAAGTATTCGATCAGTTTTGGACCGCAAGTACGCATCGTGATCAGAAAGGCCATAACATCACAGTTACCGAGTTCTGGATCACTGGTAAAAGGGTATAGGAGAGGACGTATAACAAATACACTGACATTTAGAAGTATGCATGTAGTGAATAAGTAGTTAGTGAGACATTGCCAGTCACCGTTAGTGTTGCTGCCTGATTTATCCTCCAGCCCAAGGTCAAATCTAAACCCAAGTAGTCTAGTCATGATACGCTAATGGTTTTCCTTTTTGGCTATTGTTACCTATTTCTAATTCGGAAATCACCACATTCTCCTGTCTGTATATCAACAGTTCTTATGATTTCTCAGCATTATTTTTGAATGGCTTTGATTAATTTATAACAGAATTTATGTATAAAAGTTGTGATATTTGAAAAAGTGACAAAATATCAGGATGAGCTTAAGGAGATATGGTAATACAGGTAATTCACGGACCCCTCACTGCCTCAGGTTTCTTGGTCGCCTTCGTCTCCTGGCAACGTCGTTGAAGGACCATCGTTACCCGTCGCCACTTCCCATTATAACTTTCGTCATAGCATCCCTAATAATAGCATCCTTAATATCCATGAATGGCTTTAATATATCGTGTTCCATGTTAAAGACCTGCGAACATATTGCCATTGTAGCCGTGTCATGATTATTCACCGCATTTGTGCAGGCGTCAGCAAACGCAGTTAATATCTGGTCGTAACGTGTCAAATCATTCATATTAGCTTGGTCTTGGTCCGTCTGTCCCATTGCTACCCTGACCAGTCATAGTAGAACAGATAGGATCATACAGGTAGTCCCAAACAATAGCAGCGTATTCTGCCAACTCATTGATTAATGACCTAAACTAAATAATGCAGTAGATATATTTTAGTAATGAGTCAGAAGAACATAGAACATAATTATACCAGGATACGGAAAATATAATCTGGCATAAACAACACAAAAAGGCGTGTCAAGCTCTGAATAGTGTTCAGACACAACATACAGGTCTGTAACAAAATTTATAACGAAAACTATGGTCTACGAAAGGAGTAAATATCCATGCAATGGGTGGTGTTGTTCTTGTTACCTTTTTTGTTGATAACTACGACACATTTGGCGAGGGGACAATTGGATTGTCCAAAGGGCACTTATCTGACGTCTGACCTCAAATGCAATCCCTACACACTACAGAAACAACCAACTAATCAGAACCAGTCAACAGATATTTTAACCACTTGGATTAATACTTAAGGGAACATCATTAACAGTAAAATACCTAATTCCACAAGTTCATTTAAAATGGGTGAAAAAGTAGGTACTCTTATTGGTTGCTATCTTACAGAAAATGCAAATAAAACCCTATGTAAGTGAGTGATTTGCATGTCTGAACAGTTTGCATTGCTACTGATCTCGTTGCTACTGATGGATAGAAGATGATATCCGCATTGGAAGATACGAGTTTTAATTTGATTTTTATAAAGGATGAGTAATCTTTTAAAAATTAAAATACTAGTGTAGGATAGGTGCGGATGTATCTATATATGAGTGAGCAGATTCTGTGGTCAAACGTAGCCAAGAAGGGAATCATTCACAAACCTGTTACCCAGCTGTGAGGGCTATTATCTATCTGCTCCGTATGCCTGTTGTCCATATGGAACACATTTGTATCAGGGGCCCTTCCTTAAGCCACACTCTGCAGAAAACTGTACTCACCTAGCGAGAATAGTGGCGGCTGATAAACAGCAAACTAATCCTACATCACTAGAGGTTTATCTAGCCAGTTTTACCCAGAAGGAATACAACTTTGCATGCACTCGAATGTCAACAATACATTAAGCTGCGGGTTTGCAATCAACGTACTGAAGTAGCTAATGGACAGAAACTTATTTCAAATTTAACAAACAATGTATGCAAACCCGGCGAAACGTTTAATCTATTCCGAAATCAATCTACTACGCCTAAGACTAATTTAACATCAACAGAAAATGTAACTGCATCACAGATTCAAAATAATACAGGATCAACAGCAAATGTTGGTAGAACAATATCCCAGTGGAAATAAATCAGTCTGCTCAAGGATGATCAGTCAGCAATGTAATGCTTTACCTTAAAGGTCAGTATCATCTGAAAGGCATGTTAACGAATACACCTCCTGAAACAAGGAGTAGATTTGAGTTCTGGCTAGAGGATGCCAACATTAGTAAGTATAGCTACAGTGCAATGTATGACTTCAATTCAATCAAAGGAATACCTGAGAATATATCAAATATAACCAACAGTAAAACTACTACAGCACAATTTGGGACTGTGTCAGTAGTAGGAAGTTGTTAATCCATGGCATGGCTAACTAGGACGGAATCCAGAAAACAATGAATGATAGTTTTAAACAAATCTGCTGCATATAGATAATAAATAAAGTGTTCAAGGGATTCAACTAATGACTTTAAGCCTCCCTCCCTGCCGCTATAGTTATAGTGAAGGTTGTGAGGCTTTATTAGGTGTTAGGATAGTCATTAAGCCAAATGTCTCCTACTGATTAACGAAAATAGAACTGATTTCAATTCTCGCTTATTTAGTGAGGTCACCCCAATTCTCAGTCCGTGTGGGATAATGGAATATTCTTTATAGCCTTCACTGCTTCCACAGCCTTCACCTATTTCGATAGTCCACAAACGTAACTTTGGTGGCCAGTCTAGTAGGTAGTAGATACATTATCAGCGTTTAGCAAATTGGTTAGGAATGGCATGCCATGCATGCATGAATCAATACACCACCATGCTAATCCTGTTCTAGATAAAGCTGTTTGTCTTTTATTTGTCAGATACTACCCGATTTACAGGATAGTTATCGATCATTATTTCACTCTTACATATAATCCTAATCAAGACGTACAAATTCTATTAGTTCTATTGTTAATTGACTCGTATATTTTTGCAGCATCTTCTGACAATAATTCATCATAGATAATAGTCCTATCAAAAAAGTATGTACATTAACTTCATATTTGTTATCTAAAAATGTTAAATAAATAGATACGTATACCAGTCCAATATGCAAAAAACTAGATATGGCTTAGGTTTGCCTTTGGCCATAGCAATTGGTGCAATGATAGTAACTTCTGCCTCTGTAGAAGCCGTGATGGCTACTACAGGTAATATGACAAAAGCTGGTAACCAATCAGCAAGTAGCGCCTCAAAAGCTGGAAAGGCAACCGTGTCTAATGTAACAAAAGTAGGTGGAGGTATATTGTCAAATCTAAGTAAAGCAGTTGGCAGCGGCCTTAAGGGACTCGGCAATATGCTATCAGGCAGTAAAAAATAAACAATCTAATAATCTCTTGTTGCTCTTGATTATATTGCAACAAGGATATTTTCTTTTAGGCTGGTATTCAGATGAGAGAAGTGATATTCTAGAAAAAGAAACTACTATTTCCATCGATCTTCTATAGTAGAAGTAGCAGGTCTACAGGTAGCAGCTGCGTTTGGATTCATGCCGGGCCTTTTGTTTGAATTAAAAAAGGGATAGTAGCTGCTATTCTAAACTAAATGAATTCTTAGCAGTCAAAAAATCTGTTCTGACAAAACAACTAAAAATAGAGTGGGGGAAAATACTAATTCTCTACTTCACGATTATCTGTGCATGCCACTGTGTATGTCAGCTGAATTACTACCAATATTCAAGCACAGAGTGCCACTGCCGCTTTCAGTATTGTCATTGCCCATGGCCATTCTAGGTTCAAGACTTGCATTACATGCGCCTATAAACTAATGGATACCTTCTATAGCTTTTTAGTAAAAGATGACCTAACATAATTCAACAACATACGATTAATTCGATAAGAATAGCAGGTTCAGACACTAACACTAACTCCAGATTGTATTTCTTAAAAACAAAAGCCTAACCCAGATGTGGATAGATTTATCTGGACAGTCAAGCTTATTATCATACTTTATCTGCTTTCTATTACATCCATCCATTTGTCATTACACTTCAAGACTAGAATGTGAACAAGGCTGGATAGCAGCCAAGTTAATTAACAATATTTACCTTAACTCCTTTCATTATGGTTATGGCATTATCCTGTGCACCTAGCATTAGCGTATATTCGCCTAATCCTAAATCTGATGCAGGAGCGAAGATATACGAAACTTCCTTTGATTGTGAGGGTTCTAGCGCAAAGGATTGCTCGCTAAAGGATCCAGTCGAATTTCCGAGATCGCCTGTAGGAGTAAATGTTCCCGATGAAACCATATCAATATGATTATTTGGAGGCGAAGAGCTAGTTGTAGAAATATTCACATTAATATTCACACTTTGGCCTCTCTTAATTTTTAGCTCTTGAGTGTTGGTTGAAATAGAAAATGGAGTCTGGTGACCTTTGTTTTCAGTATTACTATTTGTTCCTGTATCTATACTTCCTAATTTATTCTCTGACAGCTCGGTAAACCACGTCTGGCCATTTTGACCGCTTGAGAGCTGCAGAACATTAGCTATCCCGCATGTATTGCTACCAGGAGGACAATCACCCCATAACCTATTCTGTGTTGGAATCCAATATTCATACAAAGCGTTGTTCACAGGATCAAACCTAGCTATCTTGTTACCCTGATGCTCATTGAACCATAACGATCCGTCAGCGCCCTTTTCCATCCAATACGGAAGAGTATTGGCATCTTCTGGAAGGCTATTAGGATCATTCAGACCATAGATCCTTAGAGAAGCTTTTGATGTGGCAAACATTGTTACATTATGGCTTTTGGTATTGAGCATATAGAATATGCTAGCACCATGATCGGTTGCCCATAAATTACCATTATTGTCAACTGCAAGACCCACTGGAAGGCTTAGCTGTTCAGGAAGAATAAATGATTCAAAAGTTCCTGACGTGATATTATAACGCAGAATCTCTCCTTGGGATTCCAAGGCTGACAGAGATATCCATATCAAATTCCTTTTGTTATCCAAAGTCATAGAACCAATACTGATCTGTTTAGTATCTACTCCTGCAAAGCTATTCATAGGTATTGAAATCCTTGTTATACCATTCAAAGTATTATTCTTCATCAAAGTGGCATTCCCAAACCATAACGCTGACGAATGCATACCTACAAAATACACATTTCCTTTTGAATCTAAATCTAAAGATACAGGTGATATGGTTCCAAACGTTGGTGATCTTTCGGGAATTTTGTACATATTAAACCCAAAAGACTTATTGTACTTCCAAATTGCATTCTGTTTCTCGTCTGTAAACCAAACACTACCTTGTGGGTCAACTTTAAGAGACCACACATTTGAGAAATCCATTGGGTTTTTGCGTACATTCCAGACTGGGATACTTACCTCTTTATCAAACTTTTTTGTAATTAGGTTATAAGCTCCTAGTGTTCCATGCTTCGTAGATATGTACCATACCTTTCCTGTATGATTGTCTACTGCAATTCCTAACGGCATTTCACAACTATGGGGTAGCTTATATTCAGTCACGTACTTGTTAGAATTTATATTAGAATCAAATCCACAAAATTGATTCTTAAACTGCTCAATAGAAGATGAGCTTAAATTTGTATTTGCAAGAGGCCGCTGCACAGAAAATAACAGTCTGGCAGGGCTGTTATTACTAGGAGATCCAAATAATAGAGTATTTACAGATACAACTATTATGATAATGGCGATTGCAATAAATACATAAGCTAAAATTCTTTTGATATTAATCATATCTAATATTCCTTTAAATAATGCTTACAAATACGCGATGTTTATTACTGATGCAATTTTCATGTGTCCACAGACAAGTAATGTTACAAATATGGAAAGTAAATGGTAAAAGTATTGAAACTGATATAGAATTGTTATTGAAAAAGAGGTGTGGATGATATTCGTGGTGCAGATATTATGCACATATTTATTACGAATATCAGTTTGTATTGTTTTTGTTTTTACTGCTTCCATTGTCATTACACTGATTTAGGTAGTACCAATATCTCGCCAACCATGTTTGGCAGATGTAGGCTGCACCAGAATCTTATGCTTCCTGGATTGTTTGCTATGAAGGATACCGTATGTATTTCTCCTCTATGAAGTGCAAAGGTTCCTACTCCATCTACAGTTATGATATGGTGAACACCTAGTACTCCTATGAAGTGGAGGGTAACCTTGTCTCCTTGGTTAACGACTATTTGATCTGGAGCGAATGTAAATGATCTGAAGTCCCAGGCTCCTACCTTATTGGGTAGTACTATTCTGAATCCTCCACCAGTTGGTATGGTCGAATTTGCAGGTGGAACCTCAGCTGGATGCAATGGAGTATTCTGTGCACTAAGTGGATTTGCTACGGCAGCACGTAGGCTTGTTGCACCATCAAGATGTACTGTATTTATCCAGAACTCCTTGTTAGTCGTTTGGCTTGGATTGACTACTACCGGATTGCTTGTGGCGGCTCTTGTTGAAGATGTACTGTTACTACTATCGTTTCTTTGGGCAAATGCCTGCTGTAACATTTGTGTTTGTGTTCCTAGAATCATAGCAGCAGAAGCAACTATTGCCATAATAGCAGCAGCTGCTATGATTGCTTTTGGTGTCTTTATTTTTGTTTTTGCTTTTTTATTGTTGTTCATTTTTTTCTAATTCGTTGTAACCTTCATTTGATTATAAGGATGGAGACGAATTCCATGTGCGGATTCCGTCCTTGGATTCCAGTTCTGGAATTCAGCTACAAGCTTTAATAGTCCACCGATATTAAAGGACACTTTAAAATAATTAGCATCCCTAGAATGACCTCTCCTGTATGAGGAGGGGCTGTATTCGACAAATTAATGAAGGAACGTTTTGCAGGAAATGTATGCTAAGAAATACTTGATGGTCTAGTTATCCGATTTAGTCTTATGGATAGTATAAACTTACAACTACTAAGAATTTACAACTCTAAAACAAGACAGTGGCATACATTTGGTTGTAAGCATAGAAAGCTAATCTCCAGGCAAATATTTGTTTATTTTGATTTATTATCTATTTTTATTAGCCATTTGTTTTTGTGCTGGTTCCCAAGATTAAAAACGCTTTACACCGATATGAACAATAAAATCCTATCCAGATTACAATTATGAGTGAAGAAATAAAATAAAATTGCTGTCGTTTAGTATCGACATATTCCTTAGGTGTTTAGGATCACCTTTCCATAAATGGAGTGTGCAAATCTTGTATGCATGCATTGATAAATGCCACCACTAAACCCACTCACATCACGTATTATACCTTTTTGAGATAAATCAAGTACCTTTCCAGTACATACTGATTGTATGTGTGAGTCAGTTGTAGAAGAATATCCCTGTGCAAGTGATATAGTGTATCCAATTTCTACTGCTACTGATAGTGTTACAGCAACAATAAGTATTGTTAGGATTATTTTTCCTTTTTTACTTGGATGGGTTGTGACCATTTTGATGAGTTTATTTGATGTTGGATTTGATGTTGTCAACTAGTAGTTTTCACCTCCTGTAGGTTTAAGCCTAGTTTTAGACAAAGTTGTTAATAGTACTGATATCAGTGCTATTATCCAAAGATGAGTAACTAACTTGCCCATATGTTCCTTATGTTTTTGATGTAATTATAAAGATAAAGACAAATTCCGATTCTGGATTCCAAAACTGGAATTGAGCCTCCAGTTTTTATATTTGAATGTCTATTTTAATCACGTCTTGAAATGGAGCTGCATCAAAATTGATAGTGACGTCGATATCAGTACAGAATGAAATACTGGTTATTCAGTCCATGATTTATTTTATTGCAGCTGCTATTCCCATCTATCTTGCATTTATAGCAAAGACAAAGATGGATAACAGTCACGGTAACAATCACTTCAAAAGGTTAACAGTAGTGCTTGCAAGTTTTGTTCTGATGCAAGGCATATATCATGTAGTAAACTATTTTGGCTACAAGGTTTTAGCAAAAGGAGTACTGGAGCCTTTATCATTTAGTATACTCATTCTTTTTGGGAGTTTTTACATTATTAGCAGGGTTAGCACAAAAGCAGAGACACTTAGGACAAAGTGAAATAGCGAAGTGATAGATATCCAGAGCAGTAATAACATCGTATCCTATGGAAGTGGCTTGACGTTAGTCATTCTCTTTGCGTCTTTAGCTATATTTGGATGGCTTGTAGTAAAATATAGAAATATCAGAGACTTTCAATTTCAAATATTTGTATTTATCATAATCTACATAATTGGCGAAGTGCTAGAAGATTATAAAATTCCTTCACTATCAGCGTCATTACCCTATCTTGGCTCACAAATTCATATAATAGCCGCAGCGTTTTTAGCTTTGGTGTTATGGCTTAGATTATACCATGTTAGAAGTAGCGGCCGGAAAACTGTTGATAAACTAGAGTCAGTTACAGAAGGTGATGTTGGGGATGCTGATGACCAATGAATGAAAGCAGTATGAAGCAATCCTTCGCCAGGTCCATTCATAATATTAATCAATCTAGTGAGAAGAACTTCTCAATCCACTTCTTTGCAATATCAAAATTTGGTTCAGCTTCTACGCTAATATTATTAGCTTCATATTTAGCGTTAATGGCCTTCAGGGTACTGTGGTATAGACTAAACTTCTTTCCATCAGGCGTCAAGATAATCTTATCAACTATGATAAGGCCTTCCTTAAGAAGCCATCTTGTCTTTCTAAATGCTGTAGTCCGTGAAATATCACTATTTTCAGCTACAACATCGTTAAAGGATTTTGAACGATCTATAATACAGTCCATAACTTTAATCATCTCTTCATCAGCCAAAAAGCGATAAGGAGCGCTTTCTTTATCCTCTGGCTTTTGATGATCATTAATACTCAAAGAATATCCATATATATATAGAAATACTTGTTGTATACTGAGTCCTTATTGAGTCCATAGTAAGTTGTCATTCATGCAGTTAGCCTTGTAGTAATCCTTAAATAAAAAATTCGTTTCATATAGAACCCCATGAAAAAGCCTTTCCAGTTAGGTGTTACAATTGTAGCAGTAGGAACATTGATACTAGGAGTCCTAGCGGCGACACATTTCAATAGTAGTATGTCAGCACAGGCACAGAAAATTTTACGTAGTAACGAGACTACCAGCACTAAGACTAGGGCAGGAAACAATACAACAAGTAGTAGTAGTAGTAATGCAACAGGCAATATGACGAAAGGGAATTCGACTTCAGTCCCAACACCAGTAGGCCCACCAGGTCCATGAAGGCAACAGAACCCTTCTCCAATCTCTTTTTGGAACTGCCTTTGAATATGTTACAGGACTACGCGATAGTTGGGAAAAAGGTCTAATAAATAAATCGTCTTATCTGTATGTATGTGTGTCTGGTTTATCTTTACCTTGAATTGTTGATCTTGTTCAGATACCCAACGATTCTATCTTCGAGCATTTTGTATTGATTTTCGCTTATTTGTCTCCTTTGCAGTGAAGAGATTATATCACTATCTAAGCCTTCCAAGAAGTCCAGATATTCCTTTGCATTTACAAGATCTGTTTTCATAACTTCATCATATTTATGATGGATCTTCAGTGAATAAGTACTTCAGCATTTTGATTGTTTTCTTGTTTTTATTAGCCCTGGTACGGTTACAATAGCTCCAGTGGCAGCAGCTTTTGTTCCTACAGCTGTTGACACGGTAGATAAGGATAACTAATGTTATAACTATTGCTATTACCATTTTCCTGTTGTTGAGCTCACACCTGAATAAGGTTAAACTGACTGAAGGTAGTTAGTCATATAATTGATAATATTAATATCGTGAGAATTTCTAACCAAAATTGCTTGTTATTTCCGAACTTTGGCCTCTTCAATAGACTGTGATACTGTTGTTTGTAGTTGATAATTCACTGTTTCATTATCTCAACTGGCTTTGTAATAATAATTAAGCGTTCTTCGTCTCCTTGAAGTATTGTCATTTCTTTCTTTTCATTGCTTGTGTCAAATGTGTCTAGTTGAAGTAATTTGCTTAACGCTTCGAAGTTGATATTGGATGCCGTCATGAAAATTATCTTAATTTCGTTGTTTATCTTTTTGAGGTTTTCGTATAGTTCAAACCCATTCATTATCGGCATAGCGATATCTGTGATTAATAGTCATTAATAGTCATTTAATAGTCATTAGATTTAAAATTCTGTAATGCTAAGAGAGGCTCGTTAGTTCATTTGCAGTATTAGTCATGGGAATTATATCCCATTCCCTATACGACAATTCTCTTATTCTATTATTCAGCGTTCTCAAATGATATTCCTTCTTCTTTATCTCATTGTCAAGCCAAGATTCAGCATCCATTCGGCTTTTGATTCTTCTTTGTATATATTCAAATTCTCCAGTATTAATAATCCTATGAATATCAATTACATCATTTACATTTAACCCTCGGCTCAGGCGGCGGGAGACTATTCTAAATAATTCCAGTAATGACGGAAGATAGTTTTGCAATCCATCATATACCTCAACCAGTTCGTGCATATCTTTCAATTTCAGAAATTGTCGATAGATTTCTCGAACTTGATCAGGTTGAAGATCTAGCGCTATGACTACATCTACGAGGTCCTTGCCTTCAGAGAATAAATTGATAGCCTGGGTAACTTTGGATTTTGATTTAATATCATCTACTTGTTCTGTTTTTTGTTTGTATGGCTTGGTTATAGCCCCGATTTCACGAAAAGACATGTGTGTCACTTGTGCAATATATCTAACTGTCCTACCCTGTTGATATAGTTCTAAAACATATTTCTCCTTCTCGTCCCGGGTCATGTTCGATTGCCATTCCATATGTTATATTATAGGTAATTACTCAGCTTCAGCTGTTTCCCTCTGTTACCAGCTGCTACCAATCTGCTTACGTATTGTTACCAGCTTAAAGCCTACTGTTTCCAGCTGCTATCGATATGTTTCCCCTTGTTATCACTTGTTTCCAGCTGCTACCGCCTGTTACCACAGAATTTGGGTCGTGCGAGAGATACCCACTCCATGGGGTACCCTTAGAAAAATAAAAATAAATTTGAAAAATTATATCATACTACTAGATTAGTCTTCCTTTATATTATACTTGAGAATATCCAAATCTGTCATTGTTATCTCTTACCAGAATTTTTGAATCATATGATCCTTACCATCCTTACCTACGTTGGTTTTTGATTCTATTCGCAAGAGTGTTAGATGATAATGGGGATATAAACTAATTACCTGCTCATATTCTCGTTTGAGATCTGTATAGGACCATCATTTATCCCACTAAGTTGTGTGTAATGTGCGACATTTGCAAAAGCCATCATTTTACAATTCATGTCATTTTTTTATCAATTTTAAGTCTCTTAGAATCTCATAGGTTAGACCATTTTTACATACAGTTGCATCAATATTTTCCCTTTTAGATATCGCTATTCCACCCAAAAATATTGGTATTGAAGAAAAGATAGATCTTATTTTGCTAATTAGTATTCTTCCAGATCTGAGATTTTCATCAAGAGTTATGGATATGAAAATGCTATCGGGCTTTTTATCTTTAACATATCTTATTATCGAATCTGCTTGTACAGAAGGTGATATATTATAAGCCTTGAATCCTTTACTTATCAAAATAGACTCGATAACCTTGCATGCCAGGCTATGTAATTCACCACTAGGAGTGCATATTACTATGTTGACATTATGGCAAGATTTTTTTAAATTCTGGCTATTGATAATATCAATTAAACTCTGCGCTGTATTGCTACAGATATGCTCAGTCGCAATGTCTAGTCTATTTTCTGACCAAAGCTGGCCTATGTCGTACATTAGGGGCTTTAAGAGGTTGTCGTAGAAATCTATCAAGTCATAAAGTCGTGCATATCTTTCATATATGCTTAGAGTGTCACCGATATCACCATTTGATAATGATCTAAATAATTCCTCTTTGAGTCGAAGTAGTAACGTTTGCTTTTTGGACTTGTCTTTAGAACCAGAAAAGCTTACAAATGATATGATTTTCGGATCCTTACGATAAACTTCTGGTATATCTTCAATTTTAATATTGGATGCTTTTCCTAGATATTTTATTGTTTTTTGGCGTGACGCGTTAATATTCTGATCCCATACACTTTTTACAAGATAAGCGTAATCAATTCCCTTAATCTTTTTATTTCTTATATATACCATGATTTATCAGTCGTCCCATTCAATATTTAATCAACTTATCCAATCTAATCTAATTTTTCAAGTATGCGAGTATTTTTGCATAACACAACAAGGCACTGTGTGCTGCAGAGTCGGTACCTATACCAAAACTGATAGTGGAATCACCAACGAAAAATAGTCCTCGCACTTGATCTATATGATGCGGCATATTTTGCTTCCAAACTAGACCAGGTTCTTTGACTATGCTTTCTACCATCTTCCAAGCCATTGGTCGTTCCCATAGCAGAGCTTCTCTAAAGGCTGGATAGATCTGCTGTAAGTCATCTTTCATCTTGTCTGAGATATTCTTTATGTCCTTTGTACTCCTAGCTATCTGGGAAGAAACTGCAGTACCTGCAAGAATCAAATGTTCTCCAGTAGGAGATACAGATTCTGATATATTAGAAATAAAGAATATTCCCTTTGCTGTAAATTTGTCGCCAACTGGAAACACAACTTGTCTTTGATCTATTTTTCTCGAAAGAGCAAAATGCACTTCAACTACTGATGTTGTTTTGTTCAGTCTGTTCACTTCAACAAATGTTCGGTCAAAAATTCCGTCATCGAATAATTCATTTATAGCCAAATATGCTGGATACGAGATTATCACGCAATTGCTTTCGATAAGCCTTTCATCGGATGTCACAATTCCTGTAACTTGTCCGTTTTCAACTTGAACTTTCCTAATAGCAGACCTCAATATGATTTTTGAATTAGTTCTTGTTTCTTCAATATATTCTGCCATCACTTTTGCAATCATGTCATATCCTCCATTTGCAGGATACCCAAATTCAGTGGTTCCTCCCCTGATTGGATTTGCTCGTATAATTGTTCGAGCAAATTCTCCAAGCGATATGTGTTCTGGAATATCTGCGAAGGCGAGCATGCAAATTGCATCAAAAAATGATTTTGTGTTTACATCCAGGTTCTTTGTAATCTGTGTTAATGATATCTTGTCCCATTCCTCAGTTTTCTCAAGACTTACGAATGCCAATGGCAAAAGTTTACGCAGCAGCTTTACTACTGAATGGAATAATTGACAACCCCAAAAGATCATTAATATTTCTAGGATATTTATGAAATCCAAAACTATTGTAGAAAGAGATATCCTTAACTTTGGCTAGTTTCAATCTTTGAGTTATACCAATTCTCTTTAGAATTTCATAGATAGCAGATTTTTTGTAAAACGGCACGATATGAAAGCCATTATCAAGCACATGATTTCTATATCTCATTGATACCGTCCTGCCTCCTACCTTAGAAGCTTTTTCAAATACTGTTACGCCCACTCCACTTTTAGCAAGTAATGCAGCAATACTAAGGCCACCTATCCCCGCTCCTATTATACACACAGATTTGATGTTCATGTCAGAAAGAAGATGTTTTTTTGAATTAATAAAAAGTGCTAATATTATAAACATGATGCCTAACTTATAAACTAACTCTGAAAATGATTATACACTGGAAGAGTTAGGCACCATGTAATATCATTAGTCACTATTTAAATACAATGAGGTCTTCCATCTGACATGGACAAGATTAATGTTGTTGCTAATGAGAAGATGAAGTGATTATGTACAGAACGGAACAGCTTCTCTACTTTATGCCCAATCAGTATTTTAGTACTATATTATTTATTCTATCGCCAACGAAACGGCCTACATTACATCCTTGAGCCTCATGATTTCAAAAGACTCAGCTCAGCTTACTTGTACTATTATGAGAATAGGATATCCATGTATTAATAGAAGTATCGCTAGATACGGTACTTCAACTTTCAGGTTAGCGTCTTACTCTCAAGAGAGGCTGCTTAAGACTATTGACAATAACCTTGCTCATCTGCGGAAGATTCTAAATTTCAATGTAAATAACAGTTTGTTTTTTTTAGGATCGGCTCCGATTTGATTCCTTTTGCTTCTCATCCTATCTGTAAATATAATTGGCTACATCATTTTAAATCCGAGTTAAAAGAAATTGGTGAATTTATTACTAGAAAAAATATGAGAATATCTATGCATCCAGATCAGTTTGTACTTATTAATTCTAACAATGAGAAGGTGACTCAAAGTAGTATGCGGGAATTACAATATCATTGCGATATTCTAGACACTATGTGTCTTGATCAATCTGCAAAAATTCAAATTCATGTGGGAGGAGCTTATGGTGATAAGACTAATGCAATCAACGTGTTTATTAAGCGATATGATTCGTTAAGTGAATCCATAAAGAAAAGGCTTGTTATTGAGAATGATGATCATTTATTTAATCTACACGATTGTATGATTATCCACCAGCAAACAAGTATACCTATAGTTCTTGATAAATTGTCATCACGAGTGTTTTGGAAATGGCGTATCGTTGAAAGATTCTATTAAGGATATTGGCTTAATATGGAAGAGAATAAAAGATGGATCTGCCATTGTAGACTATAGTAGTCAACAATTAGGAGAAAGAAAAGGTAAGCATGCAAATACAATAGATATTTCACTTTTGAGAAGTTTGTATTTGCATTAAGAAACTTTGACGTTGATATAATGCTTGAAATAAAGGACAAAGAGAAAAGTGCATTGAAGGCGATTGAAATAATTAAGGGATTGAAATAATCCATGTTAAATTATAAAACTTATTTGATAAATGTGAGCTATAGTTTCGAGATCCTCTCTATCCCTGGGACATCACTTTCCTATTGCGGTCCTATTGTGCTCTTTTTGTCCTTATCCTTTGAAGCATCTTATTCAACGATACAATTGTAGGTTATCCATATTTGAAAATTCTGGTAACAGGAGCTAGTGGTTTTATCGGAAGTCATCTAGTCTCTAAATTATCTTCTTTAAGGCAACATGAGATTGTATGCATGACTAGAAATGTTAAATCTCTAAATGGACGATTTGATGGACAAATAAAGATCATCAAGGCTGACGTAAGTCATTACCGAGATCTACTTAAAGCTATGACCGGAGTAGATATAGCATTCTATCTGATACATTCAATGGAAGGTTCTTCAAAAGAATGGAAGAAGTTTGCTGAACGTGACATAATTGCCGCAGAGAATTTCGCCAAAGCAGCTACTGAATGTGGAGTTAAAAGAATTATTTATCTTGGAGGTTTGAGTAATGAGGAAAATATTGCAAACCTATCTGACCATATGCGTAGTAGAATGCACGTAGGAGAAATATTAAAAACCTCTTCAGCAAAGGTTACAATTTTTTGTGCAGCTGTTATTCTGGGGCAAGGTGGAGGATCATTTCAAATGTTACAATATTTGGTCGAAAGACTTCCTGTGATGGTATGTCCAAAATGGGTTCTGACCAAATCACAACCTGTAGCGATAGACGACGTAGTTAGCTATTTAATTAAAGCAATTGACTGCCCAAAAACAGAAGACAAAGCTTTTGATATTGGCGGACCAGATGTGTTGAGTTACTTCGATATGATGAAACGTTATGGAAATATAATAAACAAATCCATCAAAATTATAATAATCTCTTTTTTAACTCCAAGGCTATCTTCTTACTGGATAGACCTTATTACCCCGATAAAAGCCTCGCTTGCTACACCATTAATTGATAGCCTTAAATACGAAGCAATTACTAAGGATGACACAATCAAAGGAATCATTCCTCTCCAATTAAAAAGCTTTGAAGAAGCGATTAAGGCTGCAAAAGAAGAAAAACCAAGAAAATCAGAAGTTACCAAAAAGGAGCGTACCTCCATTTCTCTAAATAGTAAGGTTCTTCTGCTATCATTAATTGCAATATCTGTCATGGGGTTGACTTACTATGTATTAGACCCAAAGCCAGAGCTGTTTATCGCTAATTGGCTTGCTCTAAGCGCCTTATGGTATTTTGGTATTGGATTTTCAATATACTTCATTATAAAGAGTACAAGGCTTGGATCTATGATTGCAGGCATAATTGGTTGGGCCACATTGGCTTTCTGGTTAAGTGACACTGAATATGCTATATTGGGCCACTCATTCCTTGCTGCTTCGAACCTTGCGACGAATGTGAGGGATCTCATTAGTATTGCCATAGCAGGATTAGTGGTGGTAGCATCCCACAATATCTTCCATAAAATAAGAGTTTATCAATTATGACTTCGGTATACCAACCACCTATAATATCAAAGTCTAGGACAACTTCACCCAGTCTAACCAGTGATTCATTGTAGGAAGCCCAATTAATTACACTAAGCGTTAGTCTAGCTTAGCTAAACGCAGCTTGGTCAACTAAACCCGACCAATGTCATAATAATTTGTGCGACAGTCATAAAACTTTATTCCGCTAGTTACGAATGAAGATCAATCACTGCAGTGTTATAAAATGTTATACCCTGGACATCTCTCGTAAAGTGTAACCAGTTTGCAAAAAAAGGTTTGGCTTAAGGAGGAGCCGGAGGAGCAGATGATCTCCAGATTTCTATTTTACTATTCCAATGTCTGGAGGGCACGTAGGATCTCATATCTAGAATGTATCAAATTTTGCTTTTGATTACGATATCTACCAGAAACAATACTAGTGCTGCAACAGCTGCACTTGCGGGTATGGTTATTATCCATGCGTAAACTATTCGCTTAGCCATAGGCCTTACTGCAGTGAATCTTTTACTGGCACCGGTTCCCATGATCGCGCCAGAAATTGAATAGTAGTACTCACGGGTATTCCGAAAGTAGCCATAGATGCCAGAATTGATCCGCCACCTGTTTCCGCACAAAATCCCTGATATGGTCTTAGAGGAGTCAATCGAAATGCCATTGTTCTAACTATTCTCCATCCTTGTACTTTTTAAAAATCATACTCGGATGCCCTGCATTTCTGACAACATTTTTACCGTGCACGCTATTTGAAAAAATGGATGTTTCATTAAAGCCTATCTATCTATGAAGTATATACATACATGACAAGTAGTGACGATAACATAGAAGACATAAAAATACGGCGGCTTCAGGCGCTTACTGGTGAAAGAAGCTTTACGCTAGTTTTCCCAAAGCAGTTTGCGACAGAATTAGGGATTAGAAAAGGGGATTTTTTGAAATGTTATGTCGAGGGAAATCGATTGATTGTTCAGAAGGTAAATCCATAATGTCAAATGAGTCTTTGACCGGGCTAACTGAGCTTGAAGGTGCCATGAAAAAACATAATCATGTCAAATATAGTGTTGCAGACGTCAGTTATTCGAAAGTAGATGTTCCCAACCACACGAGCTGGATTGTAACTAGGTGGGATTTTGGAGTTGACGGATTAATTACTTACACAGGACTTCAATTTTTCTTTAGGTGGGGATCTTCCTAGGAAGAGTCACCTTAATGAAGGCCATTCTCGAGTTTCCATAACCACATATACTGTACTGCTAAGAGTCATTTGATTAAGATGGATTAAGTTCCATAGAATCAAACAATCATGAATGTTCGTCAAACGAAAACAAAAACGAGACACCAATTCTAGAAGTTCTACTGCCATGTTGAACAACGATATATCAACTGAATTGCCCATCCCATCTCAAAATTTGCATGATCTTCAAACTAAGATTGACAGGCTCAGAGACATCATTCTTGGTTTTCCAAGATAGAAAAACAAACGCACAGAAATGTGAGACAATTATTTTCTGAAATCTTTGAAGATGCAAGAAGATTAAAGATCCACAAAGATGAACTTCGAAGGATGTTGCATGAGGCTTTCAACTCTGGAGGTTCCAGAGTTGCAAAGATTTCGGAGTCGTACCTCAGAAGAATCATGCCGCTCGAATACAAGAACGCCACCAAAATTAGATTAGATTACAGGATAAAACGTGAAAGAAAAGCAATGAAATCGAAAACACTTCAGCTCCCTTTAAGTGAAGTACAAACACAGCCTGAACAAACGCAAACAGAAAATGAGCCGGAGGGAATGAAGCAGCTGAGGAGTGAATATCTGAGGGAGCATGACAATCCAGGCTTCGAGGACCAAGGCGAAATCTGGACTGCCACAGGGACTGTTCGGTTTCTCGGATTTTTACTCGTGCTTATAATAACTGTCGATAGCAAAGAGAAGAAAATTGTCAAGGTCGAACTTGACCTAAGCCACTACATTGCTAATGAAAATAATAAGGATGGTAACGTAGATTAATCGATAAAATCGGTAGTAGAATAGTATTTTGCTACAAGTAGCACATATATAAAGGTCCGCTAGTGTTTCATAGTAACTGTACTCTGAAGAATCCTGGATTATACCGTAAATCCATAACCAGTAGGAGTCAATAAGTCTGTTTTTATGGATAAAAATGGTTGGTGACGCGATTTTTGCATTCTAACAGTTCATTGTAGCTCCTTGAACAGTATTCTCTGGCTCTTCGCCCTTTGTAATGATCTCTCAATCATTTTATTATCAAGGCATGGTATCTAATTATTTATGGCATACCTGGAGAAGGAACAGACGCTATAAATACCGTCCACAGCGTTCTACACGTATTGCTAATGATGCCGCGAGATATCTATTACCAGAGCATATGCGTTGACTGAACTCCCTGATGTAATTGAGTGTCTACTCAGAATATTATTTTCACGTAAGATTGTGCCTACGAAAGGAACATTCCACAACACAGAGATGGCTTCCCTGAAATCAGTAAGCTGCACTCACGCCTTTCACACTATATAGGATTTTGATTGAGTTGAGATAAGGATGTACTACGAGGGACGCGCAATACCGGAACTTTAATCGTTAAGGCATCAGACATTCAATAAACGGGCGCTCATTCCTTATAGCTTAATGCATATGCAGAATTTAATCCAATCGATATCAGATTCCTAGTTCTTGTTCATTCTTATTTTTTTTGGATTTGTAGTGTTTGAATAGTATGGAAATGAAAGTTAGGCAAGCATCCAATATGGATTGTTGACGAGTTATT
>JAICVW010000403.1 GCA_025935105.1 Nitrososphaeraceae archaeon | reverse complement strand
ATAAATATATACAACTTTTAAAGGAAAATAAAGTTCCACTCGATGAATTAGCCTTTACTAAACGGCTTTCAAAGGATTCTAATAACTACCAAAATCGAAATACCATTGAGAGTCATGCATTAGCGAAGTTAAATAACGAAGGGAAATTCCTTAAAGCTGGAGAGACTCTACAGTATATCATAACGGATTACTATCAAAAAACTAGATCTAAAAACCATAGGGCAATTCCTGTTGAATTGATAAATGAAAGAACTTGTTATGATGTAAAAAGGTATATAGAATTACTTACAGAAGCATGCAATTCTGTTACTGAACCATTTGGCTTGAAAATGACGGTACCACCAATACCTGTCTCCTCTCTTCAATCCCATCTATCATAGGTGAAGGTAGTGAAGGCTGTGAAGGCATTACCAACTTATACTATCCGTACAAAAAGAAGGTGAGTATGCGAATGGGTAGAACAATTCCCCCAATATCATTTACCACCGATCTTTTAAGATCGTCTACTAGATACTTTACAATCTTTTCTTTATCCATATTGTGATTGGCTAGCTCTCTTTTTTCTATTATTGGAGTTATTAGCAAACTCTTATGATGGGAAGCAACTGCCAAATCAATGATGACAATTCCAAAGTTTAGGAAAGTATGTAACAAAACAAAGGATAGTCGTTCACATCATTTGAGAGAGCATATTGATTCACTTCTGCTAGATCCCTAAAGGATTGCAAAAATCAATCTACCCGAAGAGGTAATGGATAATTGCTAATGTTCACCCCCTTAAGATAGATCTCTCATATTAGATAAAAATAATTGAATTTTGCTAGCAGAAGATTACACTCTAAATTAACCTACTTTATTAATGACCTGTACCAAAATAATTTGAAACAGGGTGTATAACTCTATTGATATGGAGACAGGACACGAAAGTAGAATCAAAAGCAATAACAAGAAAATAGCCACTGATGTATGCAAGGCTTTAGGAATATGGGACACCATTGGAAAGAAGTGGTCGCTACTGATTTTGCGACATCTGAGTGCTAATGACAATTTGCATTTTAATGAAATAAAGCGAGTGCTGGGAATAAGTAGCAATATGTTGGCAAAAAAGCTCAAACAGTTAGAGAAAGAAGACCTTGTGACTAGAACGGTTGTTTATGAGAATAATCCACCAAGAGTAGAATACAAACTTACTCCATTAGCAAAGGAATTAGATGCCATTTTCCTAGGCTTGGATGAGTGGATAGCTAAATGGGAGTCGCGTAACAAACTCTATTAGTCAGTTACAAATCTACTTTGACCAGATATATTAGTAACATTATAGTGGCTATAAAACCTCGCACTTTTAATCAATAACATATTCCTCTTAATTTCAATATTGTGTGAAACACAGTACACCAGCCAAAAAAATTGTGGTTAGCGCATATTATATCACATACTAATTAGTTATGCAAACGAAGCATAAGTAGATTGTAGCAACCATTCTTTTGCATTTCGAATATCCTCTATTGTCAACTCATGGCCACTATTTTGCCAGGAAAGTGATACTTTGGCACCTGCCTTTTTGAACAATTCTACAAGCCTTTTTGCATCTTGCTTTGGAACTATTGGATCATATAGTCCGGAGGACATAAAGATATACTTGTTGTTAAGATCTGGCAATACCCGTGGTACGAGTGGCACCATGGCACGAAAAAGAATAGCGGCAGAAAGTATTTCTGGATGAAGCAATAACATGCTGGCTGCTATATTTGCACCATTAGAATAACCTACAGCGATAACACGATGCATATCAAAGCCATAAGCTTTTGAAGCATCCTTTACAAAATTTGCCAATTCATTTGTACGAAATTTTAAATCTTCTATATCAAAAACACCTTCGGCTAACCTACGAAAGAATCTATGATACATTCCATTTTCTAACACTTTTCCTCTTGGACTTAATATTGAAGCCTCAGAAGATATTTGTCTAGCAAGCGGAATTAAATCTTCTTCATTTCCTCCAGTACCATGAAGTAAAAGTAAAGTTGGAACTAATTTATATTGTTCTTTTTCATTTTGTATATTCTTTTTGTTTGCAGGAATAAATTTGTGCATAAAACCCATATTATGATTTGTTGTATTCAATTTTTCTATCATCCTGTCTAAAGCAATACTTTCTGTTCTTCTCGCTGCTGTGCTCCTTTTTCCTTACTCTTAGGTATCTTTACTTTAGGCAGAGCTTTCTCAATGTGTCTACGCATAGGCTCAAGCCATTCTGGTAATGTCAAATGTGTTCCAAGTTCTTCTATCTTTTCATCTACTGTAAATCCAGGCGGATTGGTGGCAATCTCAAAAAGTACTCCGCCAGGTTCATGGAAATATACTGAATGAAAGTAAAGTCGGTCAATTACTGGCGTTGCATTTAATCTAGCTTTGATTAAATTTCTGCGCAGTACCTTTTGTTGTTCATGAGTAGGTGTGCGCCATGCTACATGATGTACTGATCCAATTCCTATACCGGCCTGCCATCTATAAGGAAGGCTAACTACATCAACGATATTGGCACCTCTTACATCTTCCTTTTCTTGTTCTTGTTTTTCTTTTTGCTCCTTAGTAAATGAAGCAGTGGAAATTTCATATCGGTACCGATTTCCCTCCTGACGAGTAGGAATAAATCCAAGCTCTGCAGTTAGAACAGATGCAGTACGTTCATACTCTTCTTCTGATAGGGTCACAGAATAGAAGCCTCTTATAGCATGTTCAATAGGTATTGGACCTTTCTTCCATACATTCTTCGTTCCATTTACAGCAGAGTTATGAGCCACAAGTTCCAGTTCTAGTCCGTCAGGATCATGAAATGATATTACTTGTTCATTTCCAAATCGGTTGTACGGTCCCTGAAACTCTATCTTCTTATCTTTGAATCTATCAATCCAATAGGTCACAGAATAGTCAGGGATTAGAAAAGACACTGCAGACACTTCGCTAGTTCCTCTATGTCCTTTAGGTATGTTTTGCCAATGAAAGAAAGTAAGAATTGTACCTGGACGTCCTATTTCATCACCATAATAAAGATGGTAGGAAGTTGGATCGTCTTGATTTACTGTAAGCTTTACGAGCCGAAGACCCAAGTTGTTAGTATAAAAGTCGATGTTTTTTTGAGGATCGCTAGTTATAGCTGTAATATGGTGTATGCCTAAAACATCCCTTTGATTATAATTATTCTCTTTTCTATTAATTTCGGTGATGTCTTGTTCCAATTCTATTTTATTCTCCTCCAAAGGATGTTTTCATTAAATCTCCGCCTTATCATACGTCAGCAATAGCTTTAACATATACGATAAATATACCAAAATTACTATTTATGTGTCGTAGTTATCTCAAACTAACTAGATTTTAAATTGCATACATGGTTACTCCAAACTTATTGTCATAGTTAAATAATACTTTGATGAATTACCATGCTTCTATAATGGTCATAACCCAGAGAAAAATCCTGGTAACGGGTGCCACAGGTCAGCAGGGCGGTACTTAAGCCAAATTACTGCTTCAAAAAACCATATAGTGTATGCACTTGTTCGAAATATTCAATCACCTGCAGCACAAGAACTTGAAAATACCTTACCTGCTACTTTGTTTGTTGTAGGTTCATTATGTATGTGAACTGCAATAGGACTCAGTACGGAATAACATACCTTCTATATTGAAGTTAAAGCCTTGCAGTACTAGGAAAGATATAGTTGGTATATAATATCGATAAAACAAAATTGAGTCGTATGCTATCTTATGCTCTTCGT
>JAICVW010000651.1 GCA_025935105.1 Nitrososphaeraceae archaeon | reverse complement strand
TCTCATATAGCCTAGAAGCTGAATAAAGGACTCTGGGTAGCAGTATGGTTCACTAACCAACCTTACCTTGGTTCATTTGTGATAATTTATATTCCCATTTATCAACTACATCAAAATCCAAGAGTACTTGACCGCGTCTAACTAATAGTTCGTTGTAGGAAGGCCAATCAACCATACCTGAATAATACTTAATATTAGCGGTCAAAGGAGTATCACGAATAACATAATTAATCGTGCAACATAGCAGAAAAATATAATGATGTAACGCTCTTTTAAGAAAAAACAAGGTCAAGTATGGTTTTTCTATTTAATTCTCGAAGATGGGCACTGGATTGGAATGCTGAGTACTATTCCACGTATTTACGTTTGATAGTGTGTCGTAATACTCTTCAGGGGTACATAAGTTTTTCATATGGGAGATCAATATCATTAGGTTTAAGAAAATACATCACAATGGCGTGCTATTATCGCATGCAAGCAGTATGGACAAAAATCAATACCATCAATGACTCGAGAACACAATTAAAGCTATTGTGATTGAAGATGGATAGAATAATAAAGATTTACGTAATAGAGTCTATATCCTATAGATAGTGGAAAAAGACAAAGAAGAGCAGCTAGACGAAACTAGCGAATCCATTATACACTGGATGCTAGATTTTGATACTGATCATAATAATCGGAATGATGGAGCCAGGGAAAGAAAGGAGCTTCTTGATTTAGAATCTCTACTAACACAAAGACAAGACAGACTCCTCCACGCTTTAAAGGAACGCTATCAATACAGTACCTCAATAAAACGTGGCCAGGACTATCTCCAAAACTATGTGAGTTCAAAGAGATCTCTTGTTATAATGTACACTGATCTGGTTGGTTCTACCAAAATGAGCATGACTTTGCCAGTAGATAAATTGGTTACAATAATTAGAGCGTTTGCACACGAAATATCTTCGGTTGTTGAAAATTATGATGGTTATATTTTGAAATATGTAGGTGATGCTGTAATTGCCTTTTTTCCTGTAGGCTTTAACAAATATCTTGCCTATGACAAAGTGGTGAGATGTGCAAAATCAATTATTAACGTGCTCACAAACGGCATTGACCCCATACTTAGGAACTATGAATGTCCTGAGCTATTTGTGAAAGTCGGTGCTGAGGAAGGACAAAGTGTAGTTGTTCAATATGCATATGACAGAAGCTCACAAATTGATTTGCTTGGGTACACCATGAATGTATCAGCAAAGATAACCTCCTTGACAGGCGGAAATAGGGTTTCTATAGGCGAAAATGTCTATAGTTTATTGCATCCCGGAATGCAGGCAGATTTTCATGAATTGGAGTATAATAAGGCGGAATGGAAATATATAAACCCTGATACTGGCAAGATATATAAGGTCTACACAACCAAATAAGGGAATTATTACTTCTGCCTGACTGGAATTTGCCACGGTCTAACGCACATTCTTATACACTTAGTTAGTTAATCTCCTTGTATATTTTTTGAGGTAAACAGATAGACACCTACAGATCGAACAAGATTCTTTACTGACTCAAGGTAAATGGTCTTTCCTCTTACGGAATAGTTGTTTCCGTATTTAGATCAAATTTGTCCCATTATACCACCGAATCCTTGCACCTAGAGATTCATAAGCAATTTTCAAAAATCAATATTTGTACTACATAAATATTAGATCAGTAGCCGCTGTCTTCATTCAATCTCCTGCAGCCATGCACATAATTGCATAAGATAATCTGATAACTATGAAATAGATTCATCTTGAACTTGTCACGATTTTAGTATATAATAGAAAATGTAGATGTGATATGTCTGTCAAAGCATATAACGACCAAAGAGAACATTGGGCATAAACCGATTAACACCATATGAATATATCTACAAACATTCAAGAGATCCGATAGCTGGAATAGAGCCAAGCAGAAAACTGTAATCTATGTCAAGTATCTAGAAGTAACCCATCGTTGTAAGCATACATTTAGAGATTGGTGTATGTTCTCTAATTCTTCTACCTTGCTCTGCTTTGCTTTGTATACCCGCACCTTGTCTTTCCAATTGAGGCATATTTAGGAATGTAGCTAGAGTTCAGTTTATGAAATACCTGCTTTCTCTGAATCTTTTTTGTCCAAGATTATCCTATGTAGTTTCATAACATGGTTCTA
>JAICVW010000047.1 GCA_025935105.1 Nitrososphaeraceae archaeon | reverse complement strand
GGCAAGACTGGATAAAAAATCAGGTTATATAACTATAAAATTGAGGGATCTTTCAAGTTTAGCTAAGGTTGCAGCATACAAGACGATGTACGATGAGCCACCTCTCCCTCTTCTATCGTTTAAGGACAGTGACAAGTGTGTGATCGGCTCTGCAATCAGTTTTATAGATTCCGATAGTATATCTTATTTTTATTACCTGGTTCTAGAAGAGGAACCAACTAACTCATTTTTGCGATATTCTAGTCAAAAGGTAGAACAACCTTCCTTTTGTAATAGGATAGGGGAACATGGCTACATATATCTGAAGCTAATTAGACTCGCTTCAAAACATCCTTTGGTGGATATAAATGATTGATTCTATTGTATTCAACGACAGGATAAATCAAGCAGGTAGGCTCAAAAGGAGCCGCATAATTTTGGCAGTTGACTTAACAGATCGCCCTGATTTACAAGAAGCTACAATAAGAACAATATCTTCATTAGAAGAGCATATTTGTGCTGTGAAGTTCAATTTTCATTTGATATTACCGTTATCACGCTCAGAGTTGTTGCAAATAAATCGATTAGCACATTCCTATGGCCTCCAATCCATCGCAGACATTAAATTAAATGATATACCTAGCACAAACGAGGTTGCTATAACTCATTTGGCAAAAATGGGATTTGATGCATTTACTGTCAACCCATTTATTGGACCAGATGGCTTAGAAGCTACAGTACTACATGCTCATGAATTGGGGTGTGGCATACTTGCTTTAATCTATATGAGCCATCCTGGAGCACATTTCGGTTTTGGTGCCCATTTATCGGAAGGTGATAACCAGGTTACTCCTGTTTATAGAAGGTTCTTCGAAAATGCCACCAGTAGTCAAGTTGATGGAATGATTATAGGTGCGAATCAGGCTGATATTCTAAAAGAGCTCTCCTGCAAGGCTGACAAGATTCCAATTTATTCGCCAGGACTAGGTGCACAAGGCGGCGACGCGAAACAAGCATCAATTAGTGGAACTGATTACTTTATTGTCGGACGGTCAATCATTCAGTCAAAAGATCCAATCATGGCCATAACTCATTTACGTGAAACTCTTAACCATTGAAAACGTACATGCTGCTGGCAGCTAAAGAGTCGATAGCTATTTTTATATCATAGGAATGTCTATGTCAACAGTTATTAGTGGCAAACGCAAAGGTCCAACTCAGCTCAACTATGTCGTTATTTTTCATCAAAATGTAACCCTTTACTCCAATATTACTCAATATTACTCTGACTAAAATTAATTAACAGGTAGACTCATTTCATAATTATACAATAACTGGTGTTAATAATGGCTAATATCAATACCCCAGCGAAAATAAATGGAGCAGGGTTATCCAGAGTGTCACCAGCTGCACCGTCATCAAACCATAGTAAAATCCTAGTCTTGTGCATAGATAGGGACGATGACATAGGCTCCAAAGGCGGCATTGAAACCCCAGTAGTCGGGAGAGACCCTTGCATCAATGCTGGGGTTAGGTTAGCCATAGAGGATCCAGAAGATCCTGACGCAAATGCGATCTTTGCAGCAATTAAAACATATGAAGAACTCATTGCGAAAGGTTACAGTTCACAAGTAGCTCTTGTAGCAGGAAAATTCAACCGCGGAATCGAGGCAGATGAGAAGATAGGCATAGAAATACAAAACGTTCTGAGTATGTATCGTGCTGACGGCGCTGTACTTATATCCGACGGCGAGGATGATGAGACAGTTGTACCAGTTATCCAAACCATAGTTCCAGTTATCTCGATTCAACGTATAATTATCAAACATAGTAGAAGCGTCGAATACTCTTACGCCGTTTTTGGAAGATATCTAAAAATGCTCGCCTATGATCCCCGATATTCGAAATTTTTCTTGGGGGTTCCAGGCGCTCTTTTGGTAGCGACTAGTCTAGCAAGTTTTTTTGGACTTACAAAAGAAGCCCTAGCGTTGGTGTTCAGTATCCTAGGATTGGCTTTCATCATTAGAGCCTTTGATATAGACAAAGCCCTAAGTTCTCTTGGCAGACCTACTCCAACAGGCTTTATTCGAATCTTTTCGACCTTCGCAGGAATTCTAATCATCGTCGTTTCAATCGCAAACGGTCTGGCAAGTATTCCTAACGAAGCAATCGTGCCCAACATGGGAGCATTTCATGTAATAACGAATAGGATCATAGTAGGGAGCTTCGTTCATGGGACGATCACGTTACTATGGATAGGTATCGCTACAATACTGGCTGGGTCACTTTTAAGTAACTGGTTTAAGGGAAGCATCCTGACAATGTCTGATATTTTGAGACTCGTGGTACTGGCATTATTGTATATTCCTATACTACAATTTACTTCCGTTCTTATAGAAAGGACAAATCCCTTTAACCTAATTTCTTCACTCTTGATAGGTTTGGCAGTCACCCTAGTCGCTGCTACTTTCTTATTCCAATATTTCAGGAACAGGAAGGGCGGCGAGGTTCTCAAGCATTGACCTCAGAATATTTCACTGACTACAAAACAGTAAAATCATTGGATATATAGTATTGCATAGATCGTGATACAGGACATCGGCAGCAGAGCACTCGCAGAGACTTTCTTTAAGCATAGTGGCCTGTATAACATATATGAAAAGCGACTAGAATCCCAAATTGTCAAAAACTCTTTACCAAATCACATTGCGATCATACTTGATGGGAATAGACGATGGGCAAAATTTAATTTCATGGGGGTAAGAAGAGGTCATTTCAAGGGTGCAGACAAAGCTGAAGAACTACTAAACTGGATACACGATTTAGGTATTAGAATTACGACTCTTTATGTATTGTCTACCGAAAATCTGGATAGAAAAGATGACGAAGTCGATAATATTTACCATCTACTACAAATCAAATTAGAAAGGCTGCTAGACGATACTCGAATACACAAGCGTCGGATGAAAATCAAAGCCATAGGAAACGTCAAACTATTACCCGCTGATCTCCAAGAGATATTGAGGAAATTGGAAGAAAATACTGCCGATTATGACTCAATGTTTTTAAATATTGCTATAGCTTATGGCGGGCAGGAGGAGCTTGTAGACGCTGTTAAGAAAATAGCATTAATGGCAAGAATGGGCGAACTTTGTGTGGAAGATATTAATGAAAAGATAATCGAATCATGCCTATACACGTCACACCTGCCACAACCCGAGCCCGATTTGATCTTGAGAACATCGGGCGAAAAACGTCTGAGTGGCTTTCTAATTTGGCAAAGCGCCTACAGCGAATTAGTATTTATGGACGTGTTTTGGCCGGAGTTTCGTAAAATAGACCTGATGAGGGCAATTAGAACATACCAACGAAGAAAGAGAAGATATGGCAAATAATCTGACTGAGTTGTGAATGTAAGTATATTTAACAGCTGTGTTAATCAAACCTAGTGCCAGAACACGGAGATTATGATCAAGTATTAAGCAAGTGGTATTGTAGCAGGTGGCTAACACAGCAAGAATGGGAAGATATCCATGATTACCTTGTATTAAAGGACTCGGATTCATCTGATACTGTCAATTGAATTAATTAAGCGGATGTATAACAAGATGGCTGCCTTGGATAAAGTAGAAGAGCACGTTTTGAAAATAGAACTACATGGCTGACGAAATTTCTGCAGGAGCGGTACTGTGCTCATTGAACAGTGGTCTTAAAAGAATTGAATATCTGTTATTGAATTATACTTCAGGGCATTGGGACTTTCCTAAGGGGAACGTTGAAACTGGTGAAAACGGATTTCAAACAGCTACCCGCGAAATACACGAAGAAACTGGGATCGATGAGATTGTATTTGTGGATGGGTTCGTATCAACTATAGAATATTATTACGAACGATCAAGTAGGCTTATTCACAAGTTTGTTACTTTCTACCTTGCTAAGACGAGCATAAGAGATGTTCGACTCTCCTTCGAGCATCACGACTTTGCGTGGAAAGAATACAGCTTGGCTATCAACCAGTTGACATATGAAAGTGCCAAAAAAATATTAAGAGAAGCCAAGCCATACGCAGAGTCAATCAAATGGGCCGAAGTTTAGATCAAGTTGACGTCGACAACTTGGTAGGCTGGCTTAAGGCATTGCAAAGATGAGTCAATTTAGAGCCTATCCCAAAATTATTCTCCTGTAGATAATAATACAGCAAGCTAAGCATATCAATGTAAGATAGTTCTCTGATTTCTTTTCGTATCTTACCAGTAACTAGTCAATTTATCATTCCTTATTCCAATTTCACTCCTTTATTTATTTTTTGATTGTTCCCATTTAAAATTAAAGTCTCAGTAACACTAGTCACATAGATATTGAATTAGGTTTAGAATTATGAAGCAACAGCCTGATCTATGTGGTTCACCCCATTGGTGTTACTGCGCATATACCTCATACGTGCTAATAATACGATATTGACTCGTAGGTATCCAAAACCTTCTCTATGGCTTCTTTATCCTCGTCTAGTACGGATTTCTGAGATTTGAGAAAATCAATGGGTGTAATCAAGCCTATAAATTCGTTTGATTTATCTTTATCCATAATCAGCAAATGTCTTACGCCTTTTTGCAGCATAACATCAGCCGCAGCATTGAGTGACTTGTCCGAAGTAATGGTAATGACAGGCGACGACATTATTTCGCCAATTCTCACTGACTTGGAAAGTACATCGGTGGTACACACCTTTCTGACTAGATCGCGTTCAGTAACCAAGCCTACAGGTTTCCCCTTTTCATCGACAACTACCAATGAGCTTACATCTTTGTCCTTCATCCGATTTGCAATTTCCTTGACCGAAGCCGCTTCCTCGGTTTTTTCGACTATCCTTTTCGAAATGTCTTTAATGGTCTGGTTCATGGGAATCCAAAGTTCTTCATCTGAGCTTTTAAATAATGTTTCTAACTCGAATTGATTTAGAACACTTTGGTCTAATTATGATTTTATTAGTCTTAATATGTAAAAACGTGGCAGATCTGGCTTAAGTTAAGGCAAATGAATATCTGCACCACCACTTCTTATATGCAAATGCACTTCTGACTCACGATAGAAAAACATAGTGAAATATATGAAAAAAATTTCCGATGCTCAATCTGATGGAAACGAGCAAACAGATCTATTTATTGTATGGATTTTTGGAAAAATTGAAATGAACCACGGGCGACAAAGATAGAGAGATCGAGATTTTTCTGATAACCTGCATCTAGAAATACGATAACAGTAACCATATCCGAATCTAGACAATGAAATAGACTATCTTGGTTCCTCAGAACGACAATTTTCAAATACTATAGATGGCATTTAATATCGATGATCCAGGAGGCAGTCACTTTTCAACAAACTAAACCAAAGAAAGTGGCCTTGACTTTAAGCGATATCTCTCCAATGTGGGCAAAGAGATTCGAAGAACGTGCTGGAAAGCTACCTAAACCAATGTCGCTTACATGGATTCGTTGGTATTTCGAGCTTAAACGTGCATCAAAATGCATCGTAGGAGAAGCACATAACTATTCATCATCGTATATTCATAATTGTTGCGAATGTGATGAAATAGGTTGGAGATTTATGCTCTATTTCAGTCTTCATCTGACCTCCAAGTTGGATGAAAACCAGCAAAGATTTGTTACACACTGGAATTTAGAGCATTTGCAAACACCTTGAATCTAGCATGAATTCATGTAGCAAATTCCTAACCATTGTAACACAAATATCTCCATTTCTCAAGTAATTAGATAGACAGGATTTGGAAATACGGTGCGACATGTTGTTAATAGAATTTTTCTCATGAGAACAGCTTGCCTCAGCTCGGATAGGAACGTTTGAAGCTCGTGCTATTTGAATCATCATCCTATCTACTTCACTCGTTTTTCAAAAGTTACAGTAAGTCTCAGTACTAGTCAGTATTGTAAGGGCGAAAAAGTGGCGCGGATTTTTCTTGAATATTCTGACTGATTATATCCCTACTAGCATAAGATTTCTAACGCAAAAGATAGCTTATCATACAGAAACCACATAACCAGTTGAAAAGCTCAGTTAGAAAACATATGCCATTTGGCATATGATGAATCGGTCATCATACATTCTTGCTTGACAGAGTATGAAATTAGATGGAATGTATTCAAGTCATCTAAGGCAATAATCATAACCGCGCAATCGCAAAATTATCGTAAGGTGGGACTCATCGACTTTCCCAAATCTTGCTCAACATGGCATTTGAAATATTTATTGGATTACAGATAAAACTTCACTAGTGGTATTAATTCCAAAAGTATATTTGACTTATGGTACAAAGTAAACTAGAAAACTGGCCAATATGATCCCTGCGACAATCGCTGCTGTTAAAATAATGCCCTTCTTGGTAGTTTTTCTTTGTTTCTTAGAACTGGGATCATTTCTGTCAGTACGATCTATTTCCAACTAGTTTTATTTCCTCATATATTACATATAAACCGTACCCCAGCGTCTATCTCACGATGATCGCACTATCCAGATATTGCTTTCGACAAGTCAAGCGTTGCAACACTTTTATCCCCTTGCTTCAAATTCTGAATATTGGTACAAATCTGTGGAGCCGGTGGAGCGACTCCCGTAGCACAAATCCTTATATCACCATTCAGGAGAGTGTCAGGGATCGTTACTGGCACAACCAATCTACTCTTTTGATTTGCATCAATATTTGTAGCCACAACACTATCATTAACAGATATATTCACGGGCCCAATATGATCAGGGCTCCTTATCAATGTGACACTAAATTGTTGTTTACCGATACGAGACTCCGACGCAAATGCTGATTGATTAGACAAATGGGCCAGACAATACGTTGACACCAGCATTACCAAAATTGAAAGCCCTAAAGCTTCCTGTTTACTTACATTCATGATGCGGATCTAAATGAAACCTCATTTAAGGTCATGTAATTAATTTATTAGACGTGGCTGAATAGTTTATTTCACCCCGACACTTATCGATACTGTATGTTGAATGAGTGACATAGAAGTTAAAAAAAGCTTAGCTCTTTGTTGTGAAGCTTATAACTAGTCCCATTAAGAAGCAGGGATTTGTTGCACAAATAACTCTAACCCTATAGATTCATAATGAATAGAAAAAAAATCAAGATTTCGCTTGAGGATGAAGATGGAGGTAAATATGATCTAGCGCTAGAGGGTAATATTTCTAAGAACAAAATCATCAAATTTATAGAGGTTTTAGATCTGCTAGACGTTAAAGGCAAGGATAATCTAGATGAAATTAAGAAGTCAAATGAGAGGGAAAACCTTACCTCAATAGGCTCCAAGATTTGGAATTTAATAGAACAAAAGTTCCCGCATAACACCTTCACCACTTCAGATATTTTAGAGCTTTACGAAGACGAGTACCAAGAACCAATCGTTTTGAGCGTGATTTCGACTTACCTTTCTAGGTATTCGGAGAGAAATAAATTATCCAGAAATAAGAGAGGTAGAGAATGGATCTACAAGATAAATAGAAAACCGTCGATAGTAGAGGGGGTGCAACAAAGTCCAGCGTATTCGCGTCCCCATCAACTATCTAATGAAATCCAGCCAACTGACATGAATTAATTTCATGCGACACGAATTGGCAAATTTATCTTTTGCCGCTAGGAAGCAGATCTTTTCTCTGGAATTCTCAACTCTCGAGTACTAAAGTATGATTTCGGGGATGATAGATCCCAAAAATTGAAAGACATTTTTCTGACACTAACACTATCCTGTGAACAAACTGAGTTCATGTATGATACTTTTTTTTTGTCACACCTTCACTAGTCTCTACAAAGTTAGCCAGAGCCTTAATCATAGAACCCATCCTATAATATTCTGGTAAAACATCTACACACACATCATTTTCCTTCAGAACTTTCAGCGTCGCAGGACCAATTGCGACCACAATCACGCTCTTATTGAGCGATGTTACCAAAGAGTCCAACAATCTACGTTTTGAGGCTATCGTAAAAAGTTGGCTTACTGCAGGCGGACTTGTAAAAGTTACTACATCCACCTTAGAAGCAAGAATGTCTTCGATAAGCTTTGTCACTCTTTCTTCACTTGGATTTACATAATCATATCCCATCATTTTGAGTATTTCTGCTCCATCTTTGTTAACGTCACTAGAATACGTATATGTATGAGTTTCAAAAACTAACGCCCCTTGATGCTCAAGTGTTTGTCTCAAGTCAGATGAGTATGAGCCATGCCAGAAGATATAGACCTTCTTTCGACCCACTCCCATCGAGACCAACAACTTGCCAATTCCTTCAAAAGTATTGTCGTTTGGTATTATGATCTTAGTCTTTAGCCCGCACTTGGCTAAAGCTTCCTTAGGCTTAGCACTCCGAGCTATAACCTGTACCTCCTGTAGCATTCGGAGCAGATCTCCTTCTAATTTAAGATCCCTAGCGGAGGACATCAAAGAATAAACCCCTGGTCCTGTCATGAAAACCGCATAATCCACTTTTTCTTTAAATCTCTTAAGAGTAGCAAGAACAATCTCTTTATTTAGGGGCTGATCCACCGCTATTCCGACAGTAGGAACGATATAAGGAACACCCCCAAAAGATCTGATGATACTCGCAAGCTCCTCCGCCCTTCGGCTAGCTGTTACTACGATAACTAATCCAGAGAGTGACAATTCTTTAATCTACGGTTGAATTCCCGAAAGTCAAACATAAGGCTTTTTAGCAATACGAATGAGAGAAGTCGCCAATTACATCTCATAGCCTTTTGTTCGAAATAAAGTCACCGTTTCTGATCATATTCAATCCTCTCCCCTTGTGTTTTCTTGACCATGAAATGGAACAAGTTTTCTTCCCTTCTTGTATCCAGCAACGATTGTCCAGTCTGTTCAGACCATCTAATCATCTCCAAATCTGCAGTTTGATCATCTGAGACCAAATGAACTACACTATCAACTGGGATTTTTTCCAATAATTCGTCAAGTTTTGCGAGTGTAGCAGCACATTCCACGCCTACTTCGAACAACTCAAAGTCTGGAAAAGCATCAAAGCAAATAACGTGGTGCCTTTGAATTAGCGCCGCCATTTCATCGCTACAACCCTTTATGTTCTTCAGGTTCGTTATTTGCTCACCAATCTTTGTGACTTTCAATCTCGCAAACCAACCTTGTGAATACGGATACTTATTCGCAAGCTCTGGCAACTGCGAAAGAGATGAGTTAACTTCTATAATCTTACCGCTTACAGGAGATCTTACCACGCCAAAATAACGCGGGCTTTCGATCGTGCCTATACTTTTCCCGCGTTCCACAATGATACCAATAGGTTTCAAATTAATATTGGACAATTTACCACTGATATGGCCAAGACAATTAATGATGCCAATAGTAATCGTTCCACCTTCAGTGTTTGCCTTACACCAAACAAAGTTTTCGACATCGTACAGTAAATCTTCAGGAAAGTCACAATGATTGATTTTCATGCTGAGTGACTATGTTAAGCTGCACACCTTTAGTCTTTTACTAGCGAAAATAGATTAATTGTCTGCGTGAACACATTCAAATGTACTCTTGCATAGTGGTCAAGGAAAGTCAACTGCTCAAGTACCTAAATTAATCCGCCCATGCGATTTGATGTAAGATTAAAAGTTTTTACAATCGATTCATTGCGGAGAAGTCAGGCACACAATATTTCTGTTCAATAGCGGTTGCTACTAATTGCTTCTGATTGGATTGGAAAGGCTATAAAATCGCATCACATTTTTATATTTCACAATAGAATAGGCTCATATGCCTAAGGCCTTTGTATTGATGAATGCTGAGTTAGGAAGCGAGGACTCAATTGTGAACGAGCTAAAAAAGCTTGAGGGAGTAAAGGAAGTCTATCAAGTTTACGGAGTTTATGATATAGTTGCTCAAGTTGAAGCAAACACGATGGAAAGAGTCAAGGAAACGATAACGTGGAAACTTCGCAAACTTAATGGGGTAAAATCTACTCTAACTATGATCGTTATGGATTAAATTATCAGATTAGAGTGATCTTGCCTACTTCAACATTTCGCAACTTTGAGGTATTTTCGAATTATCGTAATTAATTTATAATGAATCATTAGAATTATCAAGTAATGTTCAAGATAGACTTATTCAAAAAGAAAGGGGCTAGTAACAAAGTCTTCAAGTGTAAGTACTGTAATTTACAATTTGAAGATAAGGAACGCTTGAATAGGCACTCAAGAAAAGCTCATAGCGAGAAAGGCGATGGCGAAATGCCGAACAGGAACCCTTTTGGATTCTGAAGCTAATTATAGAAATCCTGCTTAATAGCCTCTTTAAAGGATTCGAATTATGTTCCCTATCCATGATGATGCTGGACGTACTCGAGGTAGGCCATATGTAAACTATAGTCTCATAGTACTTAACGCTGCCGTATTTACATGGGAGGTATTGGTGACCAACAATTTTACTAGTGGACGATCGACTGCAGAAATCTACCTAGAATATGGAGCAATACCACGGTTAGTGCTTCAAGGAGACATTCCACGTGTCGTCACATCAATGTTCATCCATGGAGGAATATTACACATCGCAGGAAATATGATTTTCCTATATGTTTTTGGAGACAACGTTGAAGATAGATTTGGCCATATCAAATACTTGGCTCTATACATAATGTGGGGAATCTTCGCAGCTCTTATCCATAGCACCTATGCGTTGGCCACTGGGATGGCAGATATTCCAGCCATAGGTGCTTCCGGTGCAATCTCAGGAGTATTGGGAACGTATTTGATTTTATTTCCTCGGGCCAGAATTTACACCATAATAGTTGCGTTCATTATAACTACCGTACGCATACCTGCATTGGCGTTTCTTCCTTTTTGGTTCATTTTACAAATAATCTTTAGTTTAATTGGTCAATCTGGCGGAGTAGCATATCTGGCGCACATTGGGGGATTCATAGCGGGAGTTGGAACAGGATATGCTTGGAAGTACTTCATGAGCCATCGACAACCGTCATTGGATCAGCCGGGCAG
>JAICVW010000343.1 GCA_025935105.1 Nitrososphaeraceae archaeon | reverse complement strand
CAGCTGAATACCATACCTTTCATTGATCTGTTCTACGGCGTGATTAGAATCAATATTGCTCTTTTCAAGGACATAAAGTGGAAATGTATGATTCTCATCTTTTTGTTCAGTCGATTCATCCAAGACGACCGGATCTATAATTTCAATAACGCGAAAGTCGTCGATTTGTTGCTTAATCGCCCCACCCACTCCGTCGAAGTCTGTGCAATAGCACTTTATACCGACTTGGTTGTCGATTATCGGGGTTTTGTTTCTCAATGCGATCAAGACTGGTATTTATCAGCTAATTGGAATCTGAATAACTGCTCAACTTTAGCACAAATCCGAATCTTACACATATTAAGATCATTACCATAAATCTGAAATAACAGATGCTTCACCTACTGTTGGTTGCTGGTATCAGCCTTGTTCAGCCACTCAAGAAAGGGGATCAAGGTACTTGATGAGGGTAAGGAGTTTCTATTTTTAACGTTGTAACCTAAAAGTAGCATCCTGCCTTGAAGTTTCTTCCTCAACGAGGTTGGAAGACTTTCATTATCAAACGGCGGGAATATCTCAAAAAGTTGATCCTGTCGAAAATGAGCTATGTGTTGAGAGTAACAATCCGTTAGAACTCTTGGGTCGCCTGCTATCCTTCTATTCCTTTCGACCTCTGAGATATAACTCGTTGTCGAGTCGCTGCCAAGCTCTACTGAGAGTTGCAGGATCTTTTTCGCGTAGTCTTGCCGAATAAAGGTAGAATCCTGTGCTGTAGCCGAAATGTGATAACTACGTGCGGCGTTGGTCAGGCTTGCGATAGTTCTCTTTGCAAGATCATTTGCTGCCAAGATGTTATTTTCGTCATAGATACCATGGTTCTTTCCGAAAATAAAGAAAATACCAGTTAGTTCTTCACCTTTAATAAATGGAAAATGTGACTTACCTTCAATAAAGTGAATTATCCGATGGCCTATATCTTGCGGCAAAAACATGCCCATATACGAATCCATCAAAACAGACATTGTACATCATGAGCTTTGGGGTTTTATAACATAGTCGGATAACAAGTATTGGTTTAAAATCATAGAGAATATACGAGAATGTGGATATCTGCTATAAATGGAACCACTAAGTTACTAGATACGGACCTGAGCAAATCATCTCAGTAATCGGGCGACATTGCAGTTGCCATTAAGAACCACGAATCAAAACCGGAAGATTCTGTATGAAACACTGTATGGATTAGCTTTTGGCTCTGCGAAAGCCATGTGTGAATCCCGGATCATAGACCTTTGAGAACTCATATTTTTTTGGGGCTATTACATCTCCGACTATGATTATGGCTGTTTTGACTATGTGAGATTGCCTCGTTTTAACCGCTATATTACCCAGAGTTCCCTTAATGATCTGCTCGTCTTTCCAACTTGCTCGATAGACAATCGCTGCAGGCGTATCCTTAGTATAGAATCCAGATGCGAGCATCTCTCCCACAACTTGGTCTATTAGATGAACGCTCAGATAGAGAGCCATTGTAGAGCCATGCCTAGCTAATTCCGAAATAGTCTCTCTGTCTGGCACTGGAGTTCGTAGTTCTGCCCTGGTAATTATCACCGTTTGAGTATTGCCAGGCAAGGTCAACTCCAAGTTCATGGCTGCGGCGGCTGCAAGAAGAGCAGTCACGCCGGGTACTACTTTCGATTTGATTCCATCTTGTTCCAATTTGTCTATTTGTTCTCTAATCGCGCTAAAGAGAGCCGGATCTCCGTCGTGGAATCTCATCGCCAGTTTTCCGTTCTTCGTCGAATTTTTAAGTATTTCATAGATTTTCTCCCTGTCCAACAGAGCTGCATCATAAACCTCTGCCTCTTGCTTTTTGGACTTTAATAGTTCAGGGTTTAGAAGGGATCCTGAATACACTATCACGTCAGCATTCTCCAATATTTCTTTAGCCTTTATTGTAATAAGCGATGGGTCACCCGGACCCGAACCTACAAAGTAAACGGTATTAGATTCTATGTTGGCCATCCTTTTTCGCCACCATTATCGAAAAATACTTTTCTACAGGCCCTTTGGTCCCGATTAAATTCTCCAGTCTCTCCATTTTAATTATTTCCCCGCCAACAGAAATATCCTGAGCAATCGCTAAAATTGAATCATTTGCGAATCCGGATTTAGATAGCATTTGAACTACTTTCTCAAAGTATCTTCCGTCCTTAAGGAAGATAAGCGTATCGCAACAGTCAGCTGCCTCTTTTACCTTTTCCAAGTCATAACATGCTGGGATGATCGCAACCCATTCATCCCCTTCAGCGATACTAAGCTTTGCCTGCGCAGCGAATGCAAATATAGAAGTAATCCCTGGAATGATCTCTACTTCTATATCACCGTAATTGGAAGCTAGTTCTCTGTAAATGTAAATCCAGGTACTGTATAATGAAGGATCCCCAACAGTCAAATAGACTACTTGCTTCCCTGTTTTCACTGCGTCTGCAATCTGTTGAGCGTTGCTTTTCCATCTATCTTTCAACGAATCTCTATCACGGATCATCGGGAACACTAGACTAACAACCTTAGCCGTTTTTCGGACATGTTTTTGTACAACTGAGAGTGCTATGCTTGCCTTTCCATCCCTGCTGGTTGGTGCGAAAATCGTGTCTGCGGTCTCGATTATTCTTACCGCCTTAACAGTAAGTAGTTCAGGATCCCCAGGCCCGCAGCCAACACAAAATAATTTCATGCATAAACTCCTTTAGACTAGATTATTTATATTCGACCCTTGCGTCCTTTCGTATCGTTACTTCATTCAAACGCAGGTATCATTTATGGCTTCGTAGCTGACACAATTGTCACAGGATTTCTTGCGACCATCATTGTACCTGTAGATACGACCTTTGACTTTGTGACTATTACCTGTGTAATATCTACATCATAAAGAAAATTCTGCTTTATTAGTCCATTAATGAGACATAAAGTTTCAATTAGAATTGTATTAAATATTATCCTACCACCAGGCTTAAGTCTATCGAGGGCTAAATCCGCTAGTCTGGTAACGTCACCAGAGCTGCCGCCAATAATTATCGAATCAACTTGGGGCAAAGTGGGAAGAATCTCTTGAGCTTGGCCCAAAAACAAACTTGCCTTCATCCCAAATCTGGACAGATTCCTTTTCGTAAGGGCTATTGCAGATTCGTCAGAGTCAATACCAAATACTTGGCCGTTTGGAACCTGTATACAAAGTTCCACAGTTATACTACCACTACCACAACCAACATCTATCACCCATGAATTCTCCTTCAGACGTAACTTGCTGATTACAATGGCCCGAATTTCCTCCTTTGTAATAGGCACCGTTTCAAATCTTTCGAATAAATTATCAGGAATCCCAGCCGTACGGTATACCCATACCATCCAAACTCGTTATTTTTGGGTCAGCTATTTGAATGGTGCCATATTTTCGTGCAGGCCAGTATATATGGCAATCATAAACATTATTAACATGAAGATAAATGGGAAAATGCCATTTGTTGCCAACTTGCGTCGATTGTTCTTGGGAATGTTTTGTGCGATGCGTTTTGCGAGCTGATAAGATACTATATAAAAGATTAGCCCTATTAGTACCGCCATGCCAATAGCCAGTCCCTGAGAAGTGCCTGGAGCAATTGAAAAGCCTGTAGCTATACCGGCGATTAGGCCTAAAATAGCCCTCATATAAAAAACCTTATCTAGAGGATCCAATTGTGGTACTTGCTCCTTAATTTCTACTCTGTTTAATTTCTTGCGGTCTAAAGTTTGTATGGCCCCGCATTCTGTAGTATATTTAAATAGTTTTTTTAGTACATTCGTGGTCGGTATTACTAACTGACATGTTGGAATTATCAGGGATTGAGCTCAGATACCTAATAAATGAAATTAACTCAAAAATGATTCCAGGTTACTACGTTAGTGGCATTGCGGGAATAACGAGGGATACTTTCCTATTCAAGCTACATCATTCGGTAGAACCTGATGTCTCAATTATGCTATCAGTAAATGGAATATGGCTTACAAAATTTAAATTTAAACAGGCAGAGGAAAGCGATCTTCTTAGAATAGTCAGACAAGAGGTAGAAAGGGCAAGGATCGAATCTATAACTCAAAGTGGTAGCGAGCGAATTATTAATCTGAGGTTCAGACACTACGATGGCAAGATTGCCACAGTTATTGTTGAATTGTTCGGTAATGGCAACGTGATAGT
>JAICVW010000117.1 GCA_025935105.1 Nitrososphaeraceae archaeon | reverse complement strand
TGATATTTATTCAATCTATCTAAACTGTATGGATGCAGTGGGCAAGATTGTGACATTACTTTTTATTTTTCATCATTATGTGCTGCAATTACCAATGAATTAATTCGGATCTCATGAAAACTGATATATCGAAAATGTACATGTTGTTGATCGATGATCAGACCAGTCATGATTGGCTACTTACCAGCTGCTATCGCAGCTCTACTCTTTGGCTCTGTCTCTACAATTGCAAAACCAATTTTATATGATATAAATCCTCTATTGCTTTCCTTTCTTGTCTATCTGATTTCTGGATTGACCTTAACTCCAACAGCACGAAATCTTGGACAACACTTTGAAAAGAAAGACTATGTGCTGCTAATCACAACTGCAATTTCTGGAGCTGCAATTGCACCTGCAATGTTCTTCTTTGGTCTGAAAGAGACCACAGCTGCAGATGGTTCAGTTTTAGTAAATGGTGAAATAGTCTTTTCAGTTTTATTAGCTATGCTATTCTTTAAAGAAAGATTAAATCCTGTAGGGTTTGCATCAGTAGCCTTAGTTCTAATAGGAGTAACGATCATTACTACCAACCTTGATTTTAATAACCTACAATTAAAAGCAAACTATGGAAATTTACTTATTATTGGTGCTACGTTCTTTTGGGGGCTAGATAATAACATAAGCAAAATTCTTAGCCGAAAGATGCCAATCCCAAAACTAATACAGCTAAAAAGTTTTATTGGAGGCACCATATTATTTGTTTTGACCGTTTTACTAGGTATACCATTAATCATTAATTTAGCTCAAATACCATATATTGTTCTGCTTGGCATTGTTGGTTTTGCAGCTTCCCTATACTTTTTTCTACAAAGTTTAAGAAAAATAGGCACAGTTAAAACCATATTAATTTTTTCATTTTCTTCTTTATTTGGTCTAGTTCTTGCTTCGACGCTTCTACACGAACAAATAACCATTTACCAAATAATCGCTGTCGGAATAATGGTATCTGGCATTTATCTGATTAATAGAGAAGGCAGAATTAGTGATAATAGCAACGTAAATTTCAGGCGCGTGAACGCTTCAGACGAAAGACATTAGGTATTTTCTTATTTCATATAGCATTTGCTCTCAAGTCTTTTTACCACGATTGGATTCTCTCCCATGAGAAATCCAAAGCCTTAAAAGTTTATTGAATATTCAGGTAACTAATGAAAAACATACACCTAATCTTTGTATCATTGCTGACATTGGGATTGGTTCTTACGTGTGTAAGCAATAATCCTGCATCAGCATTTGCTCAAATAAATCAAACAAGTAAGGCAATCTCCAATACAGGGGGCACAAACCAAAGCATAACAGCAAAACCAAAGACAAACAATGAAACCTTCTCTGCAAACGGATCAATAAGTTCATTGGTTTTCACAACACAGAATTCAGATAATACTATTAAGAATGGCAATAACGCTTCAGGCTTGACAAAGGCTCCTAAGTTTGTTTTGTCTGGTGACTGGGTTTTAACAGTCAATGGGGGAAATGTGACAGAATTTAGTGCAAAATTTATAAAGGTCCTCAATAATGGAGAAAGATGGCATACACACGTAATAACTAACTTCAAAGCTAATAATAATTCAAAAGCTCAGTTAACTTCTGACAATAGTGCTTCGATATCCGGAACTGTCGATGTCAAATTGAATGGTACAACCGTCTGGAATGCAGCAGGAGTAAATATTCTGCTAAGTAAAGGAAAAACAATTACAATCAATCTAGACAATAAGGCTACAGGAAATCATTTTCAAGGACAGCCTATCTATGGAGTTGTTGAATCAATAAAAGATGCGAGCGGAAATGAGATGTTAAAAGCATTACAACACGCGGTACAACAGACAGAAAGGTAGCAGTCAAGCTGGACCAATCCTGCTCCGGTGTATTTATCGTAGTTTCTGTAAATTAAAGAGTCATTATAATTACATGCTTAAGGAATAAATTCAGCTAAGCATTCCGATTCGTAACTACCTAATTATGTGAACTTGATTGCCTGCATATCAGATTAATTTCAGCAGATGATTCCCTTTTAGGTTATTGATTTTTTTATCATTATCGATAGATATATGTAATTTCGGGAGACCGAGAGCCGTTACCATGAAGGATTATGTACTTTTCTTTTTCCTGTGTAAATTTGAATGAATAGTTTTGCGAATTTATCAGAAAGGCTACTCCATATAGTTGGAAAATAATTCCTTAATAAATCGGTTAAGCTCTCTGGGTCTTTGATAAAATACTGTACTGTCTTCCCTTCTTTGACTCTCGAAATAATGCCAGCTTCCATTAATCTATTCATATGCCACTTAATAGTTGGCGCTTTAAAATTCTTAAAATTAGCAATTTCATTTTGAGTTGACCCAGCATGATCAATTAAATAAATCAGAATATCTCTTGATGTATTTTGTCTTAAGAATGCAAGGATTAACTCATTTTGTTCATCTGTTATAGACACTGGATAATAATACCTATGTTTTTGTTGGCCGATTTTTCTAGATTTGACAAGACCTTCTTTCTCTAGAGAAAAAAGATGATGTTGAGTGTCTCCCATGGCCAACCAGGTTTCTTTACAGATTTTTCTCAGATAAGTACCAGGATTCATAAGAACGTGTTCATAGATATGCCTTCTATTTTCTGAAATATTTTTTGTAAAGGCTGCACTACTTAATTGGTACAATTTACCCTCCTCTCCTTCTAAGCAAGGCTTCCAAAGAACTGTTGCTATTGTCGATACATTTTAGAATACTAATATCAACGTGTATCAAAGAATTATGCGATTTCATGTCGCTTTACCCATTCTTTCAAAATTATGGCTGTGAACACGGTCATCAACTGCCAGTAAACAGGTTCACATTTACGTTGTACTCTTAGTAAATTGCCACATGACCTACAACTATATTTGTTGTATGATATTTTCTCTTGAAGAAGATCCCTTGTATATTGGAAATTGTACTCACTTCAGCCACTCGAGAATTTACTCTTTGGTACCTTTTGCTAAGAAAATCTTTACTCTACTCTTGATTAGCTATTTTTAAGCGGCAGTAAGCATAAAGTGCATCGTAGACATGGAATTGTTTGTTAATATTATCAAAATCGTCTTTGGTAATTTGTCTGAATCCTTCAGCTATCGCTTCCAAACCTGCTGACTCTGGCGATGGATTTGGATCATCTGTATCGGCTCCTCTGACAATTTTAGCAAGCTCTTGCAATGCAGGATCTTTTAGTTCGTATTTTTCAATTATGGCATCAAAGGAACATTTGCTATCATGATGGCCTAACTCAATGTCTGGAATGTCAAAAGGAAGAGCATTCTGTTCCTTTGCTATATCCAACACTTTAGAGGCAGGAACGAAAAGGAACTGAGGGTCTGAATCCACAAAGTGTTTGATAAGCCAAGGACACGCTATTCTATCTACCTTTGCCTTCTCTCTGGTAACCCATTTTCTATGGTTTTCCATAAGTAGTCCATCTATGTAGGTAGGGATTATACTTAATAAATGTTAAGGCTAGGGATAAGTAGCCCTAAACTCATTTGCTCCGGGCGAATAATCAAAATTCGAGGCCTGTTTTGAAGAGTAAAAGCCTCTAACCACATAGACGGCATTTCCACCAACGATCTTATTCCATGTTCCATTATCAATACTATTTCGATGTATGATACCTGTGTCAGTCAAAGTAATAGTGCTATCTCCAATAACTGGAAAGGATGATTGCCCTCTAATTACGTCCAATTGCGCTTCTGTCCCAATATCTCCTGACGCTACAGGAAGAGTGTTAGAAGATATGTTGTAGTGCATTCCATCTAGGAGTATCGTGTTTTGGTTGGGGGTATGTATATCAAAAGCGATTTTATAGGCTGCAGTCTTTTTGCTGGATGTGTCGAAGGCGATGCTCTTGACCTTTATTTCTATGGGTTTCGATACCTGCGTGCTTATTCCCTTATTTGAGCTATTTGCACCCATAGGAGCTTTAACAAAAATCCTTTAGCTACAAAACTGAATACCAAAAAAGCGGCTGACGCGGCTGCTATTACTACAACTGAATAAATCAGAGCTTTATTCATAGATATAGTATCTCTAATACCTAGGTAGATGTTATACTTATATAATGTTTACTAAGCAGTATATGGTGCGAACCTCATGGCCAAAGTAAACAAGGATAGAAAAAAAGGAATGAGGGTAGGAGCTGTATCCTTGTGGCTCTTGCTACTTCTCTCAGAAAAACCCATGTATGGCTACGAACTAATAAAAGAGCTGGAAAAAAGATTTTCAGGCCATTGGAGACCTAAGACTGGGACTATATATCCAGCTTTAGACAAACTAGAACAGGAAAGATTTGTTACAAGTCAAAGAGAATTCAGAGAAGAAGGTCCTGATAGAAAGCATTATGCTCTGACAGAAAAAGGTGAAGGAGAGTTATCAGACTCTATGTCGCATTGGGTCAAAATGATGGAGGTACTTGAGAAGTACCGTGAGATACACGAAGCAATATACAGATACAAGACGAATGATGCAAATAAAAATGAGCTTTCAAAATTGCTAATAAATCTAGGTAATGGATTAAAAAACAATGAAGGTATAGAAATCTCAAGCATTTTCCCATCAAAAGAAGGAATTGTCATCTTGCCTTCTGAACCCATATCATTCAAATTCTTGTATGCAAAAGAGGATCACAAACTAGAGATGCATATGGAACTAGAATGGGTGCCGTCTCCATTCTCTTCATCCTCTTCATCCTCTTCATCCTCGTCCGAGACAACAGAGCAGTAGATGTTATAATTATCTTAATTGTGCTATGACTTTATTATCTCTTAAATGGCTTTATACCGATGGCAAACTGCTCCTAACTGCCAGGATTGTGAGAACATTTGCATATGGTTTTCTAAGTATTGTTCTTTCAATCTATCTTAAACTAGTTGGGTACAACGATTTATTTATTGGATTAATACTTTCTCTTACATTAGTAAACAGTATAATTTTTACTCTAATAGCTAGCTTTTATGCAGATAGACTAGGTAGACGGAAAATGCTAGTTGTATATGCAGGACTAATGTGTATTTCAGGTATTATTTTTTTTGTAACAGATAACTATATTGCCTTAGTTGTAGCTGCGTTAATTGGAACGATTAATGTTACAGGAACTGAAACAGGCTCATTTCTTTCCATAGAACAGGCGATGCTACCACAAACAATCAATGAGGAAGATTCAAAAACACATAGAAACACACTCTATGCTTTATATAATATGGCAGGTACTTTTGCAATGTCCGCAGGTGTCTTACTTTCTGGCTTACCAAGTATTCTACAGCATCAATATGGATTAAGTCAAATTGAATCTATTAAACCGCTTTTCCTTCTTTATAGTATGATGGGATTAGGAATAGCTGGAATCTACCTTTTGCTTTCCAACAAAATTGAAGTAGCACAAACTGAACCCAAAGATGATCTAAATAGGCCTGAACAGAAGGCAGTTAAAAAATCCATGATGCAAATACTATCACCAAAGTCAGCAAAAGTTATTGGTAAATTATCTGGTCTATTTGCTGTAGATTCCTTTGCAGGTGGCTTTGTTATCCAGAGTATAATATCCCTATGGTTTTTTACAAAGTTTGGAGCTGATTTATCTACACTATCCTATATTTTTTCCGTAGCCGGAGTTTTGTCTGCTCTATCATTTCTTGGAGCAGCAAAAATTGCGGACAGAATCGGGTTGATTAATACAATGGTATTTACCCATATACCCTCTAACGTTCTCCTCATACTTGTCGCATTTGCACATACATTCCCAATAGCCGTTGGATTCTATCTTGCCAGAATGGCTCTTTCCCAAATGGATGTGCCAACAAGGCAATCATATATAGTAGGAGTTGTCAAAGAAGATGAAAGAACAGCAGCGGCTGGATTTACAAATATTTCAAGAAATGTTGCCCAATCTATTTCTCCTACAATCTTGGGTTCACTATTTCAATCTGTCTATTTTTTAACTGTCCCATTCTTATTAGCTGGAGTCCTGAAAATAGGATATGATGTACTATTATATATCAACTTTAGAGGTGTAAAGGCAACAAATGAATAAAGACAGATACTGTGGTAGGGGATTAATCCTGTTGCATACGCAAAAGTGGAAAACCATCTGCCTTGAAAATAAGGATCTGGATAACCATTTGTAAGTGTCATAAACCGGTATTTGTCTCTAACTTTATATGAAACTTATCAATTTTAAAATTGAATAGGAATTAAGAGAATTAACTACGGCAAAATACAATATGCCTATGAATAAAGACAGAGCCTTATTGGGCTTCTCTGAAAGCATATGAGAATCAAGAAGTGCACCAAGATTTCCTGAAAGGGAAGCCAAATAATGTTTACAAAGCAATCGTAGATGAGGTGATGGAGGATTTAATGGGAAGATATGTCGCTTGAAATGAATAGTTAATTCAAGATTTATAGCAAAGAAAATCTATCCTGAAAATTCTCCAACAAGTTGTCTTTTGGATTGGACGTACATTATTCGAGTTCCATGACATACTTTTTTCCTTTTTCCTCCACTTGTTTACAATTTCCTTGTGGAATGACTGCATACATCCCTGCGTGAGTTCTATTTATGGGTGATATTGTAGCTGTTAGTCATAAGCAGAAGAGTAAACGTAAAGTTTGTTACTTTACCTTCTTTGATATTCTTGGTCCCATATCCTTTCTCCATATGCCTCTATAATACTCTGTAAAATTTTCTTTTTGTAATGTAAATTCATGTGACTCTGTTAATGTAAATTCAGTTCGCAGAAAGATGAGTGGACACAAATTAGCAGATGGAGAAGGTTTTGTGGATACGGGAAGAAATTTTTCAGTATTTTGTAGTAGCAGCTGTAATAGAAAGTCCATCAACATTTCTACAGAAGATGAAAATAACAGATCTTTGGATGTTAGCATAGAGGCGAGTAAGTTAGCTGAAGCATCAGCTAAAGTTTCTATCGAGAAATCAAGAGAAGGAGAGATCACATACAAAGGTGACAAGAGTATTGCATTTGGTATAGAACTATATCAGTTAGATTATGATAATACAAACAGGATCTTTAAGTTCCATGAAGTAACTAATACTGTTACTCCTTATCAAGGAAGTTCAGTCCAAGTCCGATTATATGGATCGCATGTATGTAAGTGTGCTTGAAATTTTAATAGCTGAAGAGAGATGATAGAAACAAACGAAC
>JAICVW010000461.1 GCA_025935105.1 Nitrososphaeraceae archaeon | reverse complement strand
CTCCTCCCACGGTATATTTGCGATATCTGACATATCTATAATTGGTAATCAAAGAATAAAAGTATTATAGCTCAGACCAGACTGGATTGGATTATTAGCCCAAGCCAATGATCTGGAATATTAAACTAAAAACAGACCATTCCTATAATTATTTTATTTTGGATCGTTTGATTATTCATTAATTTCTTGGCTGAAGCTTTTGTCTATATTTTTTTGGTCTAGGCACCGTTCTTAATGTTGTATGGCAGCATGGACATCTGGTTCCAAGCCACATGATAAATATCTCACAAACTTGGCATCGCTTTTGACCCATATTGTAATGGCCAACTTCAGAGTAATAGTGGGACCTACCCGGGTGAGATCTTATGGCCCTATATTTAGCACAATTTTCTTTACATACCATAGCTAAACCTCATCTTATACTAACTAATTGATTGACCCATATGCACCAATAATAATCAAGGCAGCAAACTAACATACTCATAAAATGATATACACTAGTATTTGAAGCATAACGTCAGCATCGTATTAGAGGCCTCTGCTTCTATATTAGTTATACCTAATACTTCACTGAAGATATGCATAATAACTAACTTGTGATATAGTGACCAGTTCTCTCCCAGGTCATGTTTGAATATAATCTTGATTGCACGGAGAGTATTATTTTCAATGGTATAATTTATGTTCGAGCAGTTTTCCATTCTAGTTTTAAGCCAAGATAAAAATGATTCCAAAGTCAAGCTACCTTTCATAAAGTGTGCTGCTTCTCGTATTACATTCTTGGCTACATTATTTGCCAACTCGTTTACTTGTTCCTTTGTCATTATATTTTGAAATATCTCTGACAGAATGGGTCTGGCAAGAGGAATCATTCCAACTTTGCTTGCTAGCATATCCCACTCAACATATTTTCTCAATATGCTGTTAATTTCTCCGTTAAGACTGGTGTTATTATTCCTAGCGTGTTGTTCTATTTTGCTTATTATATCCTCGTCTAATCGAAATGATTTTGTTATACCCTTTGTTTTTATGGTAGCATTTTTATCATTTAGCGCTGAAAGAACTTCTTGGAATTCACTTGGAGTCTGGCAATTGACGTTATCTCTTAACATAGCAGTTGTATCTCCATGCCTTTAGTTTATCCAATCAAGTGATGCTCATAAAAGGTAATAAGGATTTCTGGCGTCAAGTGTAGTAAGGCTTTCCATACAAATATGTAGATTTATAGACATGATATAAATACTTGATAAAATATTTGCTAAATATGAATATGCCTCCTTATTGCATCTAATTACAATTCATTGCAGATATACTCACAATCTTTAATAATGTTCTAGTATATGTTGCAATAGTGTATGAATGATAGTAGTCTTCAGAACGAAATAATTCCAAACTCAGTGCTTCCTTTTCAGCCATACTTTTTGATTTGCAAGTCATGTTTTTGGTGTGCTAGTTTTGTATTTGACCAGTACAACAAGATAGACAAATGTCCATTATGTAATGGAAACGGAACTACCGAATCAATCCCGATCTCCAACCGGGAAGCATACAGCTTTGACTATGATAACCAGCGGGGTGTGTCTTTGGAGTTCTTTCGAATGGACAAAGGTTCAAAACCCAGTCCTAAATGATAAAACTGATCTGAAGTTGACCCATGATATTTATATTTCTGCTCGCCGAGTTGTGATGCACGCTTGCATACAATTCGCAGTTAGTTCTTAGATACAGTAGACGATACAAAGATGTTAGTAACTTATAGGCCTGTGAATGCATTTCATAATACTTGGGTAGTTCTTTTGATGCAACATCTAGCCCAGAAATAGTGGGTATGATCTTATCATTAGTATTATCGAAAAGGTCTTACACCCTTAATTTCCTGAAATTTACGCTCAATATTGTTATTAGTGGATTTCTAGATAAATCCTTGAGATTGTATAGGCTAGGACTGTCTGAAGCTTTCGCACCCGTCACAACCTTCACCTATTACAGGATAGGATTGCAGAGAGGAGACAGGAATTGTCATTTTCAAGCCAACTGGTTCAGTAAGAGAATTGCATGCTTCTGTAAGTAATTCCGTATACCTTTTTACATCATAGCAGGTCCTTTCATTTACTAAATCAATAGGAATTGCCCTATTGTTTTTAGATTTAGTTTTTTGATAGTAGTCCGTTATGATATACTGTAGAGTCTTTCCAGCTTTAAGGAATTTCCCTTCGGTATTTAACTTCGCTAATGCATTACTCTCAATTGTATTTCGTTTTTGATAGTTATTAGAATCCTTTGAAAGCCGCTTAGTAAAGGCTAATTCACCTAATGGAACTTTATTTTCCTTTAAAAGTTGTATATATTTATGGTAGATATCCACAACTTTTGGTAGTAATGCCTTGACCTCTTTGATATTGTTGCCTTCTGACATTATCTCTAAAACTTCCTGCTGAAACTTGCTAAAGAACAAAGGTGTATCATGCCGCCTTGCTTCTATACCTCTTATTTTCAAAGTTCCATCTTCATATACACCAAAATATCGGTTTGGTACTGGTAGAATATTGTTTTGTTTGGGATGTACAAAAGCAATCCATTTGTGTATACCTTCAAATGTTAAAGCAAAACCAGTTTCCTTTTCTATCAATTCTTTTAGTTCTAAACAATCATCAAGCATCTTTTGTTCTCACTACCTCGTCTAGTCGTTTAAAGTGGTGAAATATGATAGATGCCTTATTTATTCAAAATAAAGAATGAAACTACATTCTCTACAAAGATAACAGAAACTATCAAAGTCAGAACACAATGTCATAATATCATGGCAGCTGGGACATTCAATTTCTTGATCTATTGATGGATTATTCCATTTTTTGGCTTGGCTAGTATGGGCAGATTTTCTTTGAATTTGTGTTAGCAGACTACCTCTTCTCGACATACTATTATTTGATATGTTCATAGCTTGTAATATAGTAAGAAGTACTATTGTGTGAGGGAGAGAGTGGGGGTAACTGACTTGCAGTTCATTCTATATTTTTATATAATCAATCAAGCCCCAGCAGAAAGTAATTTGATTCTAGATACAGGCGTTTTTAGATCACAACCCTTTAATCCAAGGTGGGCATAAGGAACTCTAGAACCCTAGAGATTTTCGCTTTATTCCTGGAAGTCCTTTCAAAGACGAAATGTCTTTAGGGTTCTAGTATATAAAAATCTTTGGCTAATTTCTTCTGTACTTTAGAACTAAACAATCTTGTAGAATTTATTATTCTTATGCATTGCACTCTCTTTCATAGCTGATTGTCTATTAAGCCCAAATTTGTATTATCGCAACTCTTGATTGTACTGATCCTAATAGGAAATGACATCCACCTTGAATCCTATCCTTTCTGATTCGATGATGCTTTTATATAGATAGGTGAGTGTGGGGCATAATTCTACTGCATGATTTTCCCATGT
>JAICVW010000013.1 GCA_025935105.1 Nitrososphaeraceae archaeon | reverse complement strand
GCATGGTTGACCTTTTCTCTGCAAAATGAGTGACGAGGTAGAAAATGCATCAATTGCTGAGAATAGCGAGACTGAGACCAAGGTTAACAGTGCTGCTTCGAATATTAGCATAGGGAATGAAGAAAGTGATCCCGTAGCCTCGTCTCAGACGGCTTCTGAACAGCCTAATGAAAAAGACGATACTCAAAACTATTTACCAGAAACCGACAACCTGGAACAGATGATACTTTCTACAGGCATTCGAGTAGGGACGCCTGTCAAAACCAAATATATGACTCCATTTATTGTTCGAGCAAATCCCGAAGGTCTTTACATACTAGACATTAGCAAGACACTCTCCCGCATTGATGTAGCAGCAAAATTTATTGGCCGGTCTGCCATCTCAAAGGTAGCAGTCACATCAGCTAGAGAGTATGGAAAGACTCCTGTTGAGAAATTCTGTGAACTCACTGGTGCAACGCGCATGCTTGGACGTTTTATGCCGGGTACTTTCACTAATCCTTCTCTGCCCAAATATATGGAACCTGAAATAGTGATCGTCACTGATCCTCAAGCCGACCACCAAGCCGTCCTCGAAGCAACCAGGGCTGGGGTACCTGTCATTGGAATATCAAATAGTGACAATGTTACCTCCAAAGTAGATCTCATTATCCCGGCTAATAATAGAGGTAGAAAGGCACTCGCTACTGTTTATTGGTTACTCGCTAGAGAAGTCCTCAAAAAGCAAGGGGCAATCCAGCGAGATAGTGAGATGAAAATGCCCATTGATGACTTTGAAACAAAGTTAGTAGAGGAAATTCCGTGAGTAATCGGAATAGAAGATCACCAGCCGTCGCGGGGGTCTTTTATCCGTCCAAAAAGGATGAACTTTACCATCTCTTAGAGCATTCATTTAAGGACGAGCGCTTTGGACCTGGTGAAATACCACCAGATAAAAGCCAAACCAGCACTAAAAAGATCTTTGGGATAGTTTCTCCACACGCCGGCTACATTTATTCCGGTTCTGTGGCAGCAAATGCCTATTACAAGATATCTACGACTGGATTCAATAGTGTGATTATGTTAGGTCCCAACCATTATGGAATAGGACCAGGGCTGGCGACTTCAAAAGACGGAGAATGGGAAACTCCTTTAGGATTTGTCGGAGTTGATTCTGATCTTGCCAATAGTATTTCAGAAGATGTTGAAATGCTTGATTTTGATGAGTTGGCCCACAGTAGAGACCACTGTCTAGAAGTACAACTTCCGTTTCTTCAATATATCAAAACCACGCAGTTCAAAATAGCACCTATAATAATGATACGGCAAGACATTGAAACTGCATCAAACCTTGGGAATTCTATAGCTAGAGTTACCAGAACCAGAACTAATGAGGTGATGCTTATCGCTTCGTCAGATTTTACCCATTATGAATCAAATGAAGATGCCCACCGGAAAGATTCTGAATTGATAGATTCTATACTGTCTTTAGATATCTCGGCATTCTATGACACTTTGGAAAGGCTGAATGTCACTGCATGTGGTTTTGGGGCAATAGCTGCAGTGATGACCTCTGTGAAGGCGCTCGGAGCAACAAGAGGACAGCTTTTGAGATATGCAACGAGTGGGGATATAAGGGGAGATAAAACAAGTGTGGTTGGCTATGCCTCAATAATTTTCACATGAGGCTAAGAAAAAGATATTCAGAAGCCTCTGCTCCAGGCAAAGTTGTTTTGTTCGGAGAACATTTTGTAGTTTACGGTAGCCCTGCAATCTTGGCGGCAATAGACAGACGTGTGCATGCAAAGGTCCGCGTCAGTAGCGGAGAAGAGATAACTATTTTATCAGGCCAGAAATTAGGAGGTTCTGCTGGATCTGGAAGGATAATTAAGACACAAAATGGGCCTGAACCAAAACAGCTTCTGGAGCCATTGGTAGAGTGTGCAAAGGCGGTCCTTTCGGAGCGAGGCTACAAGATTGGGCTAAATATAGAACTGAATTCTTATTTTCCGATGGGTGTAGGGTTAGGATCTTCGGCTGCTTGTTGCGTGGCAATAACAGCAGCCGTGGATTCATTGTTCCATCAACCTACTAAAAAATGGATATGCATGAAAGCTACGGAATCAGAGCGTCGAATACATCATGATTCCTCAGGAGCTGATTGCAACATTTGCACTTACGGAGGTATAATGTACTTTACTAAGGGAAATGGCTTTAAGAGAATTCGAGTAGAAAAGGATTTACCACTAGCCTTACTCAATACAAAGGAAACGCATTCAACTGGAGAACTGGTGTCATCAGTCAAAAACTACAAGGACTCAAATTATCCAGCTTTTAGAGGGTTGGCTGGATCTTCAAAAATTATATCCCAGAAGGCATTGAATGCTATTAAACATAGTGACTATAGGGGGGTAGGAGGCTTAATGAATCAAAATCAAACGTTACTACAAGAAATAGGGGTTTCAAGTAGAAAAATCCAAAGACTGATTGACCTCTGCTTAAAGAAAGGAGCCTGGGGAGCTAAACTAACGGGTGCAGGCGGTGGAGGATGCGTAATTAGTCTTTTTCCTCCAGATAAGCACTCTACTTTTTTCAGATGGATTGAGAATAATTTGAAGACATGTGAGCCATTCCCTTTAAAGATCGATTACGAAGGAGCCCTTATTCATTGAAGCCTAGCACGATCCCATCTCACAAAAGCGGTGGAAGAAAGCAAGATTCTGGACTCATATTACTAAAGATGGGCGGCTCTGTCATAACATTCAAAGAACAACCTCTTTCGCCTAACTTTGAATGCATAAACGATCTTTCTCGCATTATTGCTTCGGTTGACAAGCCACTGATCGTTGTTCACGGAGGTGGGTCATTTGGGCACTATTGGTCCGTGAAATACGGGATGCATACAAAGCCTGCTAGATATGACCTGAAGGGAGTCTCGGTGGTTCACGAATCCATGATAGCACTAAATGAGCTCTTAGTCAAGAGGTTGATTGAAAGCGGAGCTAAACCGTATTCAGTTATGCCTTCAGTATTCACGCAGGGATTAGAGCCAATAACAGAGAGAATTGAAGAACTAGAAAGTATTGCAGTGGGAGGTGTCGTGCCTGTGACTTTTGGAGACATAGTTCATGTCGCGGAACAAAACTATTCTATTTTGTCTGGGGATGCATTAATGACAATTTTGGCAGAGGTATTGCTACCGCCAAAGGTGATCTTTTTGGTCAATGTAGATGGACTATACAGTGACGTCGGTACCAAAAATATTATTCAGGAGATAAACTACGAAACATACAAATCGGCAACATTCTCAAAAACTACTTCGGATGTAACTGGCGGAATGTATAGAAAGATCGAGGAAGGCCTAAAGATAGCATCGTTAGGAATTGACGTGGTGTTAGTTAATGGACTGAAGCCAGAGCGGGTTCTGAATGCAATAAATGGGGATGATTTTGAAGGGACGTTAATTAGGCATGAAGATAGGAGAGGTTAAAAATGTCCCGTTCCTCTGACAACCCTTCTGAGCTAGAAGTCATCAAACAGCGCAAAAAGGAAGGGATAGAAATACCATTACGTCACAACGTACAAGCTAGAACTAATTCCACTTGTTTTGAAGATATCAAATTTGTGCATAACGCATTGCCTGAGCTCGACTATTCCGAAATTGAAACCTCCACAGATTTCTTGGGTCACAATTTTTCAGCTCCGATAATCATAGATTCGATGACTGGGGGGACTCCTGAAGCGTTACAGATCAACTCCAGGTTGGGAAAACTCGCTGAGAGATATCGTCTGGGCATGGGTCTAGGGAGTCAGAGAGCAGGACTTCGCAGCAAAGAGCTCGCTGAAACGTATGCAGTAGCAAGAAAGAATGCACCAAATGCGTTTCTTATTGCTAACATTGGTGCGGCACAACTTGCTAAAGGTCTTTCGATGGAGGACATTAGAAGAATATTGAAGATGATAAGAGCAAACGCTCTTGTAATTCACCTCAACCCACTGCAAGAGCTTGTCCAACCCGAGGGAGAGCCAAAATACAGAGGCGTATTGAGCAAGATTTCAGAATTAGCATCTCAGCTAGATGTACCTATAATAGTAAAAGAAGTTGGAGCTGGAATATCAAGCGAGGTTGCAAGAAGATTGGAGATAGCTGGGGTTTCGGGAATTAATGTCGCTGGAGCTGGTGGAACCAGCTGGGCGGGTGTAGAAAAATTAAGAGCAGAGAATCAAAAAGACAAATTAAAAGTTCGCCTAGGAGAGTTGTTTTGGGACTGGGGAATACCAACTGCTGCTAGTATTATGGAAGTAAAACATGGCGCACCTAGAGTTAAGATGGTTGCATCAGGCGGTATACGTAATGGATTAGAAATAGCCAAATGCTTAGCTTTAGGTGCAGATATGTGTGGAATGGCATATCCATTCCTGCGTAAAGCTTCTGTATCGCAGCAAGCATTGTTTGAATTCGCGAATACGATAATTGAGGAACTTAAAAGCACAATGTTTTTGGTAGGTGCTAAGAATATACAAGAGTTGAAAAGTTCAAGATATATATTAACGGGCTATTTAGCAAATGGAACTAGTAGCAACCGATGAATGCAATCGATATTAAAGACGAGCTTGAGGCTACTGCTTCTAACGTAAACGAATACATTCTTTCATCCCTAAAAGGTGATCCGGTTGAACTTTACCGCGCCTCTTCGCATTATATTTTGAGTGGAGGCAAGCGTTTACGTCCCTTTATTTTGATCAAGTCAGGCGAACTGTTCGGTGGCAACCTTAAAACATCCATATCTGCAGCAGCTGCAGTGGAGCTCGTACACAATTTTTCACTCGTACATGATGACATAATGGACAACGACGATAAGCGTCATAACGTTCAAACTGTGCACAAATATTATGGTACTCCACTAGCAATTTTGGCTGGGGACATCTTGTTTTCAAAAGCATTTCAAATGCTATCTGTGGACGGCCGAGCAAACGGAATTACCGAAAAATCCATCTGTGAAATGATTGCCAGACTTTCTTTGGCGTGTATTCAGGTTTGCGAAGGCCAGGCTATTGATGTTGGTATGGCATCGACGAAAAATGAATCATTTCTTGATTCTCCAAAGTACTATGACATGATTACTAAAAAAACCGCTGCGCTGTTCGAACTTTCGTGTGTTATGGGCTCTTTATCTGCGCCTAATTCTAGGCCAATCGACGTAGAGACATTATCCCTATTTGGAAGGAATATCGGTATAGCCTTTCAACTGGTTGACGATTTGATAGGTATTACTGGGGATCCAAGTGTTACTGGAAAGGCAGTTGGTAATGATCTTAGGGAAGGCAAAAAAACTTATCCCATACTCTTGGCTTTACGACACGCAGATGGCGAGAATAGAAGTAAGATTCTTAGAATATTTGGCAGGAAAAATGCATCATCTGATGACTTGAAACAAGCCGTCGCAGCCATTTCCACTCTAGGTATAGATGAGGAAATTAGATCGAGTGCCCGAACCCATATACAAAAGGCCATCAGGACGTTAGCCACCTATGAAGATTCAGCAGCGAAGCTAGCACTTGAATCATCTGCCTACTTTATAGTCGAGAGGAGCTTGTGACATCATGTCAAGCTCCTCATGCTCTTCTAAAGATGAAGATACAGATAGCGTCATTAAGGAAACTGTATTAAGGAATGCCGTCCAGTATGGTGGGAAGGCCAGAAGCGATAATGTAATATCCAAAGTGATTGCTCTACGTCCAAATCTACGTAATCAAATAAAATTCTTGATTCCTCAAATCAGGCAGGCAGTTGAGGAGTTAAATCGTTTAACACTAGCCCAGCAAGAGGAACTACTGGGCCAGCCTGACGAAAGTGAAGTAAGCAAAAAAAATGGGAAAGTTCGGGTTCTCCCTGAACTCCCAGACGCTCAAATGGGCAGGGTCGTCACAAGATTTCCCCCAGAACCAAATGGCTATCCTCATATCGGCCACGCTAAGGCTGCAATTATTGACGAAGAATACGCCCGCCTATATAAAGGAAAGTTGATTTTGCGTTTCGACGACACAAATCCACTGAACGAAAAAATAGAATATTATGAGGCAATCAAGGACGGTCTGGATTGGCTAGGAGTAATGCCAAACATCGTCAAAAACACCTCTGATGACATTAAATTGCTGTGCGATTACGGCAAGAAATTAGTAATAGCTGGGAGTGGGTACGTATGTAGTTGTTCTCAGACCAGGATACGTGAATTGAGGGCTAAGGGCATTGCATGCGAGTGCAGATCAGCCTCGACAGAGTCGGAGGAAAGACTACGAACATTTTTCGATGGTTCGCTTGAGCCAAATTCTGCAATCATCAGATTCAAGGGTAATATTGCTGATACGAACACGGCTATGAGAGATCCAACTCTCTTTAGAATAATCGATGGCCAACACCCAAAGCTAGGTAAATCAAATAGAGTATGGCCGACTTATGATTTTGCTGCTCCGATTGAGGACAGCTTGGACGGAGTTACACATGCACTTAGAACTAAAGAGTACGAATTACGTAATGCACTTTATTACGCGATACTTGACAAGCTTTTACTTAGGAAACCAAACCTTATGGAATTTTCAAGGTTAGAGTTTGACGGTATGCCAGTTTCCAAGCGTAAGATTATGCCCCTAATTAATAATGGGATGGTTCAAGGCTGGACCGACCCCCGGCTCCCAACGCTGGCAGCTTTGAAGAGGAGAGGCTTCATGCCGGAAGCAATCCGTAAATTTGTACTCTCATTAGGTTTAACTTTATCTGAAACAACTCCACCATTTGAATCGCTCGAAGCGTTTAACAGAAAAATAATAGATTCTACGAGTATTAGATTATTTTTTGTCAAGAATCCAACAATTCTAATGGTCAAAAATGCCCATTCACAAGAAGTGATTTTGAAGAATCACCCAAATTTCGATATGGGCCAGAGACGGATAGCAATATCCACTCTCTTTTACATAGATGAAAATGACGCAATTAACATAGGGGTAGGAGACGAGGTCAGACTAATGGAATTGTACAACGTTATAATAACGAATGCGGTTCCCGACAGTCAGGTTCAACCCGATCTAGTGGAAATTAGTGAAGCAGAAAGTACTAGAAACCGAAGAGTATTGATTGCTGAGCGGACAGGAGAGGCCATAAGTCATAAAATGCGGAAAATACAATGGGTTGCAAAAAATGACGCTCTTCCTTACAATGTTTTAGTACCAAAACAACTTTACGATGGAGAAAATTTTAGTAGTAACAGCCTAGAGTGCATTCAGGGATACGCAGAATCTTTCATAGGATCATTAAATAAAGGTACCGTAATACAGCTTGTTAGATTTGGCTTCTGTAGCATAAATGACGGCAATACCGCCATATTCACACACAGGTAGTCTATGAGAGAGAATAATGAAATGAAATGAAAATTGCAAGAATAAGGAATGCTAGTCGATTAGAAACCTATGCTCTTATATCTGAGGACGGAAAGAGGTTAATCACTAGACACGAGATTGAAGACCAGACTGGCATACCCATACCAATTGGCATAAAGGAATTTATGTTCAAGGGTTGGCTGGAAGAGGTGAAAAAACATCAGGAAAAGCTGAAGTACTCTCATCTGGTGGAGGATATAGAATTATTGGTTCCATTACCGAATCCACCAAAAATAATTTGTCTTGCGTTCAATTATTATGACCATGCAAAAGACGCCGGATTGACGCCATCAGACGAGCCAGTTATATTCATGAAACCAAGGACCACTTTAAACTCTCCACATAGCAATATTATCTGTCCTTCATTCGTACAACGACTGGACTACGAGGCGGAAATTGCGGCAATCATAGGTAAAGATACAAAGAATGTTTCACTGGATGAATCCAAGGAATCAATTTTCGGCTACATGATTATGCACGATGTTTCTGCGAGGGACATCCAGTTCAAGGATAAGCAATTCACGAGGGCAAAAGGCATCGATACGTTTGCGCCATGCGGCCCTTGGATTACCACAAAAGATGAAATCTATGACCCTCAGGATCTGGAAATCATAACTAAGGTGAATGGGGAAATAAGGCAGAAATCCTCTAGTGGAAACATGGTACTGCCCATTCACAAAATTGTCTCTAGCCTGAGTCGTGTAATAACGATGGAGGAAGGAGACATCATCTCTACAGGTACACCAGCGGGGGTTGCAATGTCTATGAAAGTTCCAAAATATTTGAAAGATGGGGACATAGTGGAGATCTCCATACAAAGTCTGGGGACAATTAGAAATAAAGTTGTTTTTCGATAACTATTTCGAAAATAGGCCCACTTAGAATGCTGGCCCTGTTAGCTTAACCTCCATCCGTAATCAAGAATATCATAAACTTTGTTCTGTTCATATTCTTATGAACATAAAATGAAGATAATTTCAACCAAGTCTCAATATGCTGCCTGTCTGTCGCAATCTAGCTTTCTGTAAAGAAAAGGTCGTCAAAACATTCAGTTCTATCCTTGGTATGTTGAATGAACCGTTCTATCATGTTCTTCATTTCAGTAGCGCATTTGACGAGGTAATCTGTCATTAGGCACCATCGATCTGTAAATAGGCTTATACATACCATACCAATTCCTTAATTGCTTGAAAAATTAAATTAATAAAATACTTTCGCTCGCTATATCTGAATCGTTAGACAAACGTCCAAGTTAGGCTCGGAGGCTATTTACCCAGATATAACCTAGATCCTAGACCATCCACTTTGACTTGGTTTCGACAACAAATATTTGTCTGACTCTTGGTCTTGTTGTCTAATCTGAATCTGTCCAAGAGGCTCATCTCAAGCCATGTAGATACATAACTTTGGGTGAGTGAAGACAAACATAGCTGCTAGGCTGAAGGTTATAGAAGTGGTTATAGGTACAAGCTATTACTGGTTACAGCTGAGTGCGTTCTAGCATTTCTCATAGCAATAAAGCTAGCACATGCCTAGCTATACTGATTTATCTTAAGTTAGAGTCAGAGGTGAATACCAGATTAAAGTCTTATAACTTGTTGGTCAACCGACTATTTGCGCCATGCGCAGGAATATGGGTGTTGGAGGCAAAATAGCAGATTATCCCAGCTAACTTTTTGCATTATCCGCCCCAAATCGATTTAATCTTGTTATCTCCTGTTCTAGCAGCCTCGCATAGTATTCATAGCATTCAATTAATTTCCCTCTGATATTTGCTATTTGCATAGATGCGTTCAAGGCTTCCATACACGTCTCAAGCGATCTTTCCGATGCAAAACTGCTCAAAGCGTTGTTAAATGTTCCAACCACCTTTTGCTGCTCAGAGCTTTGTTCATTAATTACACTTGCAAGCTCATCTACAGTCTCAGATTTAAATAACATATAACTAGCCTTAAACGAGGAGTCATATTTCTATTTAATGATTACTTATGGAAATTAGAATACATTAAGCATCACATCATTATTTCTTTGTAGTATACTAATGTATAAGGCTAGGGAATTCATAAAAAGATGTTAATGTAATCGCTGCGACAAATGAATTAATTTATAAGCGACGCAGTTAAATCCGAAGAGAGTTAGATGGTAGTAGATAACAAAGGGAGAGTTACATTCGTACGAGTTCTAAAGGAAGACCTCTCCATTATCAGAGTATCGCCATTGGATGGACAACCAATTCCAGACTTCAAAGCTGGTCAGTTCGTTACACTCGGTAGCTATATCGAGAATGAGAAAAAGATAATTCGCAGGGCTTACTCAATCGCATCCTCTCCGCATCAAAAGAAGTATTTTGAGTTACTAATAAGATGGGTTAGAAAACCGCTGCCAGGTCGTCTAACCACTGACCTCTTTAACAAAGTGGAAGGCGATGATGTGATTTGGGTTAAACCCGTAGGCATGTTCACTATTAATGAAAAAATGCATGATGGCACTCCCGATAATAGAAGGTTAGTCTTAATGGGGGGTGGAACTGGATTAGCACCATTTGTTTCATATTCCTTGCACCTAAAGGAAATTCAAAGTCACCGGGAGATAGTCGTCTTACATGGCGCTAGTTACGTCGATGAACTCAGTTATAAGGAGATATTGACCGACCTAGAAGAAGAGAGCCTAGACAAAGGCAGGGATAAATGGAATTTCAGATACAGAGCAAGCATCAGCAGGCCCCAGGAATGGTTTAATCGGTCATGGGGTGGTCAAAAAGGACGTGTAGAATCGTTCCTTAAGTTAGACTCCGATAAGGAACTTTCCGTATTGGAGGAAGTGGTTGGAGAAAAAATAACTCCAGAAAATACTTCCTTTTATGTTTGCGGGTGGCAGGGAACAGTTGACGGTGCGTTGCACTACCTGGTACCGAAGGGCTTTGTGACTGAGCGCAACAAGAGAAAAGATGGAAGCTTCGACATTAAATTCGAGTCTTATGGGTAAGAGGCGTGAATAATTAAAGGGATTTGAACTTGGTCAAAGGTTTGGTCTGATTATCGTTTATAGTTATTCGTTCATGGCCTTATACTTATATCACCGAGGACTTGGAGCTAGCTTATGAGATTTGAATTCGAAGAGTTCTCGGCAATAGAGGATGTATTTATGTACCTTGTTTCGGTTGCACCCTATATGAAACAGGTGTTGCCTGTAAGCTCCTACAAGGGCTACGTTTTTTCAATCGTACCTCTGAGTCCACTTTCAGGAGATGTATTAATGATGGTCTATACCAGAGGCAAAATCGAACCCGGTATGCTGGAGTTTGATATATCTACCAAGAAATACAAATCAGTTACCACGGTCGAAAGGGCGGATAAGAACTACTTTATCATCTTGTCGCCTAATCGAGCTAGCGTTGCTGACGAGGCCATTGCACAGCTGGAGTCGAGGAAGAATTAGTCATGTGAACTGTCGATCAATCACTGGACATACCTTACGTTGCTTTTCGTGCCTCTGGTTCAAGAAGTCTTGAAGTCTATTTCACTAGTAAGTGGCATACCGGAGTGACTATACTCCTTTCAATCTTTAAGGTAGATAGCCGATTAGAGACGCGGCATGGGCGAAGTAGTTACTGATCGCTTTCTAGCATAAATGTCAACAATTTCTTCCGGGGTTTTGCCATTAAACAAGGTCTTGGATAGGCCCCTAAGATATCTCATAATACCCCAAGTGCCGGCCTTGATTAAAAGAGCCATAAATATTTTCATTGCAGGACCATATGTCTTGTTCCTAATGATTATAGGAATAATGTCGTTTATAACCCATAAGTTGTGTTGCCAACACTTCCAGAATAGAGTGAACTGTGCTTCGTTGAGATTTCCAAAATGCATAGAATTTTTTTCTGAAAAGTCTTGATACAGAAGAGGTGCCACTAGCCCTCTCATATTCATCTGACGAAAGTCTTCTATCAAATCAATTGTGTACTGGGTTTCGTCAGTTGTCTCATCAGGCCAACCTATTATTAGGGTCAAAGCCGGAAACCAGTGATTCTGATTTAAGATCTTCGCACCTTCTCTGACCACCGCACCCCACTCTTCAGGGCAGTAAGGTTTTGTCTTTATTCCAAGGTGTTTCTTGACCATTCTTGGAGCCACAGTTTCAACTCCTAAGTTTGTAGCAAGCCATCTTCCATTGTTGTCCATATTGTTGACCTGGGAAAGGCTTTTTATAAGATTAGGGGAAGAAGCCACTGCAGATAGAGTCATGTGTGTGGTTCCGATGAAATTAGCACCTACTTCCTTCAACCCTTTCCACAGGTTCAGGATAACGTCGGCGTTAGGAATAAAATTCCGGTTGTCGCACCCGTAAAGAAGCATTTCGTCAGATTGTAACCAAATCGAATCAAACCCATATTTGAGATTTATTTTAGCTTCTGCTTGCAACCTTTGAAGTGGAATATCTTTCTTAGAGCGCTTGTTAACATCACAAAAATCACATCCTCTTCCGCAGCCGCGCATAGCCTCTATCAACGAGTTAATAGTCGGCCCACGTATCATTGGAATATTATCGATATTTCTGACAAATGTATGTAATAATTCTGGCGCGTCTCCAGATTCCAGGTCATGGAACAAATCCAGCGCAAGTTCATCTGCTTCCCCTATTACCACTGTATCTATACCATGAATTTTCATTCTATCAGGTTTGGCTAATTCCCATGCACCGTTCCCGCCTGCCACTACTTTGAAGTTATATTTCTTTTTCAGTTGTATAATCGATGCGCACATTTTTTTAAATTTCATGGCTACGTAAGAGAGGTTTTCAGGAGACATTGTAGTTGTAACGGGAGCCATCCCAAGCGGATCCATGACATTTATCCCAACAACTTTGGTTTCAGGTCCAACACACTTTTCAAGCATTTCTGGGTGTGCAAGGAAGACATTTTCCTTACTATACTCTTTTAGTAATGCCCCTTCTATTCTCCGCAAACCGCACTGGGCAACCTTTACGCCTCCTGTGGATTTGTCAGTTTCAACACTGGGACAGAACAACTTGTCAAAAACAAACTCGGGTACTAACTCATAGGGTCCACATGCTATAAAGCCATACAGGAAATTTCCCCTGTAATTGGTCATTAAACTTCTATCTGCCGTTAATACTATCCGCTTCCCAGAAACCATATCCTTTCTTAACCGACATAGGTCGTCCAATCATAGGTATAAATCTATTACTGAAAGTTCATGAGCTGGAGTATTAGAAAAGAATGTGCAAGACGCAGACTAGCAGAAAGGTGATTCAATATAGACCCTTCCGATGACCTCTAACAAGAATTGAAATTAGTTGTCGGTGGTTAAGAAGAGACAACGCGTCGGAGTACGTAACCCACTTAAAACCCTCATGTTCCTTGGATATAGTGATAGCCCTGCCAGAGCTAATTGCATAATAAAATGTAACTTCCTTATTGGATTTCATACCATCTGGCCTGAAGAAAGAATATCTGATTCGCCCGATGTAAGATTGTACCTCTATATTATCAATGCCCGTTTCTTCCGAAACCTCTCTCTTCAATGTTTCAATTTCAGTTTCACCCTTTTCCTTGTGTCCCTGTGGAAAACCCCAAAAACCTCTTCTGTTTCTCAACAAGAGAAAGTCTGCTGCGTTTGAGAAGTTAGTGGCGGCGCCAGCTATAGGAGATTGATATTTTATTACAGCCCCGATAGACCGCTCCAGTGTCACTGCGTATACCCAATAGTCAAGCGAGCCCCCCTTAATAATATGATATTGTCCACATTCAAGGCGGTGGGTGCTAGGGAGAGCGCAAATGGCATTGTCACTTTAAAAGGCCCTGCTAAGAGGACTGTACTGGAACAATATAGGAACGGTTCTGCAATCTACCTACTGAGATGTAATTTGTTAAAAGTATTAATATCAAATAGGAAGATTGTTGAGATATTCTGGGCCGGTCGTCTAGTCTGGTAGGATACGGCATTGGCATTGCCGAGGCCGTGGGTTCGAATCCCACCCGGTCCACCTACAAGAAACCAAGGTATCCATCCAAGTGATGTTAATACGGAATTCACGATATCTCGTACGTGCTGATTTATTTGGATGAGAATGACTCCCTAATTTCGATGGCCACTTTACCTCTATGCAAAATATAATATACTTTAAAAATTGTATCCGAGTTGGAATCGTAGCCTATCTTTATTATTTTTCTGAATGTTTCCAACTCAGAGGCTATTATAATATTACCTATACCGCTCTTTCTTCGCCTCACTTTGTCAACAAATCTTTTAGGTAAGTTACTTACGATTAAGTACGACTTTGCTCTGAGAAGAGTCGTTCCGTCATGCTTAGTGATTATACAAGCATCACGAGAAATAAATTCTCGGTCTTCTGTCTGCTTCGTAACCTTCACAGTCGTTTCTGCACCTGACAAAATACTCAAGATCTGCTCAACGATTCCAGTCTCGGCAAGTAGAATTTTTTTTGTAACAGAGAGTTTAATATGAGACTTCTCTTCAAGCTCAGCTATCTTTTGGATCATGCGAGTCCCAGAATCCTTTACCATGACAGAGACTATTACCAAATGATGTGTCTTCCACCAGCTTGAATTAAGTTCATTTGAAATAGAGCTTAGAGTGTAGCCCTAATCCAGATTGCAATAGCCGCGATCGCGATTGTCCCAAAGCTAATAATTTTAAGATAGATTTCCAATTTTTTAGATCTGTAATCGACAGTCTGTCTTCTTAATTCTTTGTATTGTCTAGATATTTTTATGTGTACGTAGCTAATCATTGCTGTGAGAGCGGAAAGCAGGAGAGGGATGGGTCCAAGAATATTTGTTTGCATTATGTAACCTGCAAACACCGGAAGAATACCCCAGGAATAAATAAAACAACCATCGGTATGTAGCCTGCCTCTAAATAATTCAAGGTTGTAGCCGAAAACGAAAAAGCCCTCTAAGACCCCAACGGCCAATAGATTGGGGACATAAAAGATAATATAGTACGCTGCTATTGAATATGCTACAATAAGTCCCAGGGCTACCATCTTCCATAAGTCCTTAGAATTGAAGTACACCCCCCATGGCTTCCTTTTTGAGCCAAGACTGTCAGCAGCATGAGCGGAAATTCCCAGGGCAAGTCCATATATTATGGAAATGGCAGCAACTCTGTCCCACGATATCGTAGGTGCCAACATAGAACCTAGTATTGTAAATGAAACACACATCCCGGTATATGGCAAAAACATGAGACCAATAAACACTCGAAATTTTAGGGGCCCAAATTTTGGTACGAACCACTCATTCAGACGGGTGTCGTCACTCATGGCTTTTGACCCAAAACGATGGCAGAAGTCTGCATTGTATAAAATCTAATAACAATATTGCTAAATCCATTTTCCCTAAGTGCCTGAGAGGTTTCATGAACCCAATTGCTCGATTTTATGACATGGTCCAAATCTTGAAACACATGTGCCCACGTTATAACTCCCTTGGCGACTAATTTCAAGAGGCCAAAATAGAAATTCCAGAGAGACCGCGCTATCCAACCAGATGGATATGTAAAATCATGGAAAACCACTAGACCTCTACTCTTGAGGACACGCCAACACTCCTTTACAACCGCTTCTACGTTAATATATTTTGATAGGTAAGAAGAGGTGATAGAGTCAAATGACTCTTCTCGGTATGGCAGCAGCTCAGCAGTAGCGTTCGTCAAGAGTCCCCTCGTGCATTTTTTCTTAGCTGTTTGTAAGTAATGAAGGGCCAGATCAAGACAGACTAAATTCATTGATGCTTCCTGTTTACCTGATTCGCGCTCTATCATTCCTGACAATATACCAGTACCACTTGCGAGGTCTAGATTTGTACAAGTTTGGGAGGAATATGGTACAGAGATGTTTGGTAAACAATAACCTGAGCGGACCAGTTTTTCATCTAAAGCGTCTATAATTCGCTTTTTCCAAAACCGATCTCTACCTAGAGTCGCAACGTTCACAACGATGTCGTAACTGGAGGCATTGTCTGGCGTAAAGAACAAAGATGCCTTTTTATAACCTTCATGCAGACTAAGTCCCAACACATTTTTTAGGTATCAACGTTCTTTTAAGTATTGAAACGTATACATTGGTACTCGTCGATGACGAAAAATATTGTATTTTGTGAACTGGCAGCGCGACATTTCGATTCAGAAAATAGACGGCAGGATGGTCGTTATAAAGAGAAATAAGGCTACCAAGAGTTTCCACGAATACCTTTTGGCGACTACATATTGCCTGGTATCGATGATGTGCATACATCCATCTGCGCCTCCCCCTGCAGGAAAATTCGCCTCATCCAATGAAGGAAGTTCTATGAGGAATAACTTAAAGAATCTTGGAGTACCAACTCCCATTCTCTTTTCGCTAACAGAAGATACTATCATCGAAGAATTTATAGAAGGCGGTAACTTGTATACTGCTTTCTCAGATAAACTCAAAAATAAAAACATTCTCAGCTACCTAGCATTCCAGGCTGGATGCCTAACAGGGAGGCTTCACAACGGTGGATATGTATTTACAGACAACAAGTCTCAGAATTACTTGGTAAAATTCGATAATACTCTGGTAAGGACTGATCTTGCGTTTGTTCATAAAACCAATTCCGCCTTTGCTCAAAGTATGGATATAGCATCATTTCTTGCCAGTGTGATTGATCTTGATATAGCTAATTATAAATTGATAGAGCAACGGTTCCGCGATGGCTATGTTTCAGAGGCTAACCGGGATTTCCCCTATTTGTGGATCCTCCTACGCAATATAATTTCACTGGGATTTGCGGCCGACCAATCCACAATGTTACAAAACATTACAAAAGGTTCAACTTCGTACAAAAAATAATAGCGAAATATTAAACAGGAGGTAATTCGGTCTTTTTGTCGAAACCACCTGAGCCGAATTTGCAATAAAAGCATTGGTCAGATTGCATGTAAGGGATTCTTTGAATCACTACTGCGCCGATCTTTAATGCTATCCTTGTCATCAATCGATATTTAAATGGCATTGCAGGAACGACTTCATTAAAGTATACCGTATAGTGCTCAGGACAGAGTTTAAGTGTAACTTGTGCCTTCTGCCTCGTATCTGGATTAATATCACGATTGTTGTTGCTAATAGTTTTGGTAACATGGATCTGTTCACGGATGTACTCGTGCTTTGGACAAGGACAATTTTTTCCTCCTGGATGCTTGTAGGCAGGAATATTTTTCCAATCAAAATCTGGAAAATCCTTCTCGAAATCCTCCATTTACTGAATCTCAGAGTACTAGAATCTCATCTCATATAAACATGTATAATCAATCATATTTTTGGTACAGTTCACTGCTAACGCTGCAGTCATTTTCCATTGTCATTAAAATGAGAAAAAATATATCTTTGGTAATATAATGAACCCTACTCGACGTGGAACTGGACCAGCATAGTAATAGGGATGGAGGCGTAGGCATTGGGACAACTGCTACTACCACAACCACACCGCCTCCTATTGACAATAGGACTCGAAAGAATTTAGAGCGTGATCAGCATCGTGCTTCTAGCTTGGATTCGAATCTTATGACGCTCCTTGACTTTAAAAAGAGTTTGATAGATGAGCAGAAAAAAGGAGAGGAAAGAATTCAGGAGATAAACACGAACATAGAATCTGCGAAGAAGCAGATAGACGAGGATCGAGTCCAATTGGAGGAGCTGAGGGTAAAGCTAAAGGAAACGAATGAGCAAAAGGACTCAGAGCTGACCCGTTATACAGAAGCTAAGAATACTCTCATAGAAGCAAGAAACCGGATGAAACACCTGGAGGAGAAGAGCGGATCTTCGACATCATCGAGATCACGTAAGGAGAGGTACGACATTTCAAGGCTGACAAGAAGCCTCGATCAGATCGAACACGATATTCAAACAAAGAAGTTGTCCAAAGAAGAAGAACGCAAATTAGTTGCTAGATCAAAGGAAGTTGCTACTAAATTACACTCATTAAAAGCTATGCACAAGAAAGAAGATGACTACCGAAATATGTCGTCCCAGTATGAGCTTTTGAGGAGTAAGATGAACAAGATTTTTGATCAGCGGTCAGAAGTTGGCAATAAAATCGGCGATTTAAAAGCTAATCTTGATTCACTTCTGAATCTGCGCGAAAGGCTATATCAAGATAGGAGGGCCGTAATCCGCGCCGTAAGAGAGGCAAAAGCAAAACTGGATATGGTCGAAACGCAGCTCAATGCAATTCAATTTAGAAAGTCACGACAGCAGGCCGCAGAAGGCAGGCAGAAGAGACAGCCACACCAGCGTCGCCAACCTAGAGACAATGAAGAACGCCGCGAAAGCATACAGGAACGGGTCAAGAGAAACAAAGAAAACCAAGAAAGATGGAACATTATGAAAGAAGCGGCATTAAAGAAAATGTCAAAGGGAGAAAAATTGACCTTCGACGAGATGAGATTAATATATAGCGAAGATAGTTCATTAGACTAGCGACAAAAGTGCTCCTCGTGCTCTTGTGCTAGTCATGACATGCCTAAATAAAAGCTGCAACTTGTGTATGCCACCTTGTTGAGAACTACGTTCTAACGTGTCTTTTAGTTGACTAGAGCTTCAAAATTGACATGGTATCAACCAATTATGCCCTTTTTGCATACGAGCATGGTTCAGTCATGGTAACCTAACTAGATTTTCTGCACCGACTATATCAGAAATTGGATCAGTCATGTTTATCGTGCGCACTTATACCAACGTGTTTGATCCAACCGAAATCAAAAATTAATATAGTTATGCACGATGGATTCAAATTTATATTCTCTAAAAGAGCGATGGAGTAGCACGATAGTCAACAATATCAGTAGGAATGCTCGTCGATCTTGTGGGATTTCAACTCTTTAAGGGTTGCAAACGTGACTTCGCATTTTTCACATTTCCACTGGTTTGCTCTTGCTTCTTTATAACTAATATAGGTGGCTTCCTTACTTTCGTATCGTTTTGTTTTGAAGTTGTAGAGGGAATGGTTATAATTCACTTTATATTTTAGCTTATCTAGGTCTATCAATATACTGTTTAGAATTAAGTATGATCTTAAAAATCAGTATGTCGGTTCTATAGATAATATTATTTTATAAGAAAATTTCTTAACCTTGCTTAATTAGGGAACAACTAGTAAATGTTATGGTCGCTGGATAAATTTCGCCTTCTTGCTCATCGCTGCTATTATACAAAGCGTTTTAAGGACGAGATTCGAGTTGATGTCCTCAACGTGATAAACTAAGGCAATTGTGCGGTGCCGATAAACATGCTCCGAAATTTGATTATTAATCAATGTAAATTAAATCTAGGCTTCTTTACGTTCTATTCGATGTCTGATCCCGGAGCAATGAGGTACTATGTTTCATATTTGCGGGCTCTCGGGGCGGCGAAAATCGAATAAGAATAATAGATTTACTAAAGGCGAGGCCGTATAACGTTAACGAACTCTCTAAGACTCGGGCTAGATTATAAAACAATACAACATCATATACATGTCATGGAGAAGAACAATCTTGTAAGTAAAGTTGGAGAAAAATATGGGATCTTGTATTTCATTTCCAATTACCTAGAATCTAAAATTGGTTCTCTTGAAGAGATAAAATCTAAGCTGAAACATGGTTAATTCAGAGACATCTATGCGACTCAAGCTTATTACAATTATTCCAAGAGCCTAGTTTCTTCTTCAACATGAGCCTTACGGTAATGAGTATCAGCTTCAAATTTCGTCAAGAATTCTCTACCACATTCCATACATCGAAATGTTCCAGATTCATATTCTGACAAGCTTAGTCACCATCTGTTTTCTGTAGCACCCACGACAAATATTAATCATAGTTTGTAGTCATATAACTCAATCTCACGGGTTCATTTCACGATAACTCGTTGTCCGCCTT
>JAICVW010000440.1 GCA_025935105.1 Nitrososphaeraceae archaeon | reverse complement strand
GTATCAGAAGCTGACGGTGATAAGCGAACTACAAAGATATATGAGTGGAAATCTTAATCAAAACAGACTTACCTACACTGCCGTTTTGGAATGGTCGTTTGATTATACTTCTTTCTGTTATTACCTTGATTCGATGAACCGCTAACGGTTTCAGGGCTCAAATTATGCTTGATACTTAAATTTACAGACTCATTCTCATACTCTAACACAACTACTTTCTCAGGCAAGCAAACGAGTGGAGAGAATATCATGCAGGCTTTATTTTTGACATGTATTTCTTCGACAGTCCGGATAGGACCAAGCTGGAATTATCGCTTGTTCCTAATAGCTATTTTTTACTACTCTAACAGAATTCCGTGACAAATATATCAAATAGATTAGTTCAAAATCAGACCTTGGCTAATAGATTATTATTATTTTATGTCGCTGCAGCATCCACATTTATAGCAGGCGTATTGCATCTTGCAGTTATTCCGATGTTTTTTACACTAATGCCCTTCGATGTTACCATATTCTTTCTAGTCTCTGGTGCAGCCCAATTGTTTTGGGTGATACCAATTCTGAGGAGATGGAGTAATTTGTGGCATTTTGTAGGTATTGGTGGAACCGCTATTCTAATTGCACTATTTGTCATTGCGGTACCAGGCAGGGGATTGCAAGTAAGTGGATTTGAGATAGCAATAGAACTTGTTCAGATAGTATTCATAATTAGCAGTATTATGATTGTTAGAGAAAAAAACATTGAAGACAAAATTGGGCTGAGTCGTGGGACACACTTTCTAGTAAAGTGTAGTCAACTATAGTAAAGTGTACTCAACTAGGAAAATCATCTCCTTCCGAAAAACTCCTTGACATTTCGCCCATACAAATAATAAATAACTATAGCATTAACAATTATAGGAATTGCTACTCCTCTACCACTTCCTAAAGCAATTGATACTGCACTGAGTAAAATCTGAATTACCGATAATATCAAAGTTACAGTCCATGCCCATTTCTTACCGTTCCATAATCCATAAACCGTAACAGCGTATGCAATTACCGTAGGTATAGTCCATTTGAGAAAACCAATACGTGCAAAACCAGTTCCAAATAAAACAATAATCATTCCAATGATAAGTAAGGCTATCACGCCAATTATCATCAGTACTGCTATTGATGTAACGGCTACTGGTCTTTGTTTTCGGCTCTCCACATGCATTTAACTGTAAGAACATTCTACAGCATATAATGCTATATAAGCTGCAGTTATGATTTTTCATTCGTCACAACTTAAAGTGTGTTTTGTCATCTCCTTGGAAGTAAGGTCCAGCCGTCCTATGGTTCTTCCACCCTAGGCCGCCGATGCCTCCCAATATGACCTTGCCTGTTACCACCACGAAAGGAAAAGAAAAGAAAGGAAAAGAAAAGTTATGGACAATGGCCCGGTTGTGACTGACTGGTTGTACAAAAAAAGCACTACGTGAACTAGTTGCGGAGAGTTATCATATATTTGGACGGCGAAATCAAGAAACTTAGACAATGAGAATTTAATATTTATTACTCTATTCTTGTGGTGGTTTGGTGGGCTAGAACCGCAAATACGTAGAATAGCGGCGCCAAAATGGGATCTGATATTCAGAGCTGGAGAGTCTAGCTAATGATCGTCTCGTCTCATCTCATCCGAACATTGAAACCCACCGGCCCGATTGGCTTGATGGACAAAAGTGCTTGATCTTATCCACACTTATCAAGCTAAGCTCTCAGACCATATGTTATAGGCTAGACCGCAAATATAGCTCAATTTTACTGGCTAATGGCTAGAAGTAGCGATCGTTTGGAAGATTTGGAAGGTGCATACCCTATCCACAGCCATAATCACTCACTTTGACTTTTCAGTCTTCCACTTAAACAAACAATAATTACAAAAAAATCACCAGGAGAGCAATATTAAATCCATAAATGATGCTGCTGGGTTTCAACTCTTTGAAAAAAGGCATAGGCTATTTTTGTTATCTTAAGCAGCTATTGCTCGCTTCGCATCGCCTTTTCTTGCATTTGACCTATTTGTTCTTGAGAGATTTCATCAAACAAATTACACCAATCCCTGCCAGAGATAATAAGGTTAAATTTCTTGAGTTCTGGATGAACGCATCTGCCATTTGTTAGGATGTCTGCATTAATAGGATCAGACGGCGAGAACCATTTACACGATAAACAATTTTCTGATTGCCATGTAATTCTTTTCAATGTATTTATGGTATCTCCTGTTGTAGTTGTCATCTAATGTCTGTTCTAAAGATGAGCTCTATTTGATATAACTGCTTCTCCTGCTTGTGCTCAACGATACGAAACCAATGTTGTTGGATTGATAAGGACAACTCATGGATAAAAGAGTTTGCGCGTGTAGCTACTTTTTATGCATCCATTGGAATAATTGTATCCTTTGTAGGCCATACATCAACGATATATACATCTAAATCTGGAATTATTGCATCATCTTTTCCCTTACCCTTTACATCTAACCAATAATCTTTATGCGATTGTATTAGTTCTCTCAACGGAGTATTACTTGCTATACCTCCATCCCAGAAGTAGCGTTGAATATTTTCTGTTCTCTTATTTCCTTGACTATCTACTATCGATCTGTTTGCCATTATCTTGAATAATCATAGTTTATAGGCACTGAACCACTCGCAATAGCGTAATCTGACATGATGCCATCATCATAAGGTATAGTAAATTCATACTGCACCCTGCTATCGTTATTACCGTCCCCACTTAGTTTGGTATATTCCTCTCAGTATTCAGATCTCCTGCCACCATCGGTTTTCGGATAGCTATCAAAGGTTACTACAGCTCCTTCTAACACATCTACACTAACTAAGAGAAGCCTAGGTTGATTTAGATCCGAACTTGTTGATATTGGAAAGTTAGCATATCTTTCCAAACTATCTTTTAGCGGTCTATTGCTATATACAGGCCATATATTTTGAGGATCAAAGAATTTAGTATCTAGTATTGGAAGTAGAGGAAAAAATACGTTTTGGACTCCAGTAAATAGGAATTGCTTTCCGGAATAATATCTTCGGGCAGCCTCTTCGGTAGCAGCAGTAGGATCAGCGCTATGCAAGTTCTTCCACCATGTGTTGAACCCAGGAATATTCTGTATCTATGGTTCGATAGATACATAATCCCAAAACCCATTTAGCTTAGTTGCTGCATAGTCCCAGCCTTTATCAATAGCATTGCTGACTAATATCGCTGCATTCATAGCGCCGCTAGATGTACCTGCAACTACATCAAATAATGGTCTGCCATCTCTATGAGCATTGATTTTTTTATATAATGCTTGAAATACTCCCGTATCGTATGCTCCAAGTGCGCCTCCGCCTTGAAGAACCAGAGCTCTTTGCATTTTAGGAATATAATCTTCTGACATCTTACCACGGATATGTTTTACCCGTATATTTAACACTAATAACGCTGTAATTGTAGAAATAATAACCATCAATTATAAAGTTACTATTAGGTTCTGCTGGATATCGCTCCTAACAACAAGAAG
>JAICVW010000081.1 GCA_025935105.1 Nitrososphaeraceae archaeon | reverse complement strand
GGGTTGCATGGACACCGAAGTTTGTCTTACAGTAGTTTTCATTCCTCAGTTTTGAGTTGAGTTTATCTGCCTTGATTAATTCAGAAACCCGATTTACTGCAGCAAGATAGCTCATACTAGATCTCCACGTCAGTATAATTGTGCATTTATCACAAACACTACTTTTTGAATTAGTTGCATACACGTTATCACAAAAAATGCATCTGTTGTACACCATTGATTTACCAGCTCTTGGGCTGCTTATACCAAAATGAACTGTGTTGAAGCAGTCCAGACATAAAAGCTGGTTACATATTGTACAACTATGATATTCTTCATTTTTTGTGCATTTTTCGCACAATGTCATTAGTTAACGACTTCCTCTTATAGATCCTAGGTAGTATCTTATAGATAAAGCTTGGAAAGCCAGGCAACAAACGCAGCATTTCGTTCGCTGCAAGGATATATATCTAAAAACTGCTGTCTAGCAGGCATAGCCTCTTCTTAAAAGCTGTAGAATATACTCTACTAGGTGCCCTTAATACTCTGTGTCGGATCGAGACATTCTGAGGTAGAATGAGGTTTTAGAAGATCTGGACGTGAATAATTTTTGGGCCTAATGAGCTAGTCCAGTTATTAGCTTGAAATTAGGCTTGTGAAATCGTGATAAAATATATTTCTACAGTGGAATGAATTCATTTGACAGATGAGATTTACTTCCTTATTTACCTGCAGTAGTGTTTGTAATCTTTCTTCCTCAGTATGTTAATGTAATATAAAGCGAGGCTATGCCTAGTAGCATCGACTATCAAGCCAATGTTTATAGAAGTATCATAAGCAACAATAATTTCAATCGGATAATTCCATCCATTTTTCAGTCTTTTAATATGTTCTGAAACTTCACTACTTGATGGTAACTGTTTTGGATCATATAAGAACTCATTTATGTACTCGCCAAATTGAAAGTTCTTGGCGGTCGTCGATTGATAGCTATTTTTCTTATTATCATTTGGCTTAGGCCATACTAAGTAATGCCATACTAAGTAATATTTAGAGATCTTTTCAAGATCAGCTGGTTCTATTATTTGGTTAATGGTACACACCCCTATTCCTTTATACATATTTCTTACAATTGTATCATTGTGTGACAAACTAAGAGATTCCTTTATTTTATTCAAAGGAAAAATTTTATTATTTCTCGGAATAAAAAAGCCTATAAGATCATAACTTTCCAATTCATTCAAGAGATATCAAAATTGTTCGTATATATTTATTCTCTTGTCCCGAAGGCAGGTTTTTAGGTTCTACTACCCTTACGACAAACGTTAAGCTATGAATATGTTCCTAACTTAGTAAAACTAGGTGCTCATTGTTTTGGTAGACCAGAATTATAACTTAACACTAAGTTGGCTCCTTCCCAAACTGAACAAAGACCCTTGATTGATTGATTTTGTTATTCTGACAAAACGTCAGTAGGATTGATCTTGGGCAGTGGTATATTACCTCGAGATAATTTCCCATAGATGCCCATCTAGATCTTTAAAGTATCCTGAATAAATCCTCCAAGGATGCTCACGTGGTTCATCTCTTATTGTTGCTCCAGCTGATTTTGCTTGCTTTAGTAAAGCATCTACCTCTTCTTTTGTATCTGTAAGATACCCTAGACTGAATTCTGTAGAACTTTCTTTCCCAATTTTTTGATTAGCATCTTTGGCGAGTTCTGTTCGGGGGATACAAGGAAAGCAGTAATCCATTTTGTAATTCAAACATTGCTATTGTTCCATCTGCTCCTGAAATCTCATCATGATATTCAGTTGCAACAATTCCGTTTGATGGCAGCCCTAATCCTTCACGATAAAACGTGAGCGATTTTTCCAAATTATCAACTCCTATTGTTATTACATTGATGCGAGGTTTCATGATATTTTTTTTATTCTACCGTATTACGATTATATAAAATAGACCGGTTCAGTAATTTGGGTTATTGAAGTTAATATTAGATTACATTTTGAAATTGTAACATTAAGCATTGGTATCTTCTCCTGCCCACATCCTATGAGGCCCCACATGCATAGGTGAGTAACCTTTCTCCTTTCAAACTTTGGGATGCTGACCTTTCTCCTTTAAAGGCTCCATGTTGGTAAGCTATTTGTCATCTATGTGTGAAATTGTTTGTGAGGTATCTGCTCCGGGAGCCCTCAACCATTGAGACGAGATTTCCTACCACCAACTGAAAAATCTTCTCACCAAATTCTGATGTAGCCTTAGTTACATCCCTGCCTACTATTCCTGATTTCGAATACTGATCCATTCTATACTCAAAGAATGTATTATAGTCTTGTTCATCAACTGCATTTGCCATATTTACAAGATCTGGTGTTACTGCCAGTCAATGATTTTAAAGATATTGAACAATTTTTAGACAGATTACCTCATAACAACTCATACGATTATGCCATGGAATTCAGACATCCTTCTTGACAACGGAAGGACCATGGGAAATGCTAAAGCACTATAACATTGCAGCTGTAATGACTGATTCACCAGCAAAAGAGAATCTCCAATTTTTATCTGACGTAATCATAACAACAGCGGATCATTCGTTTATCAGATTCCATGGTAGAAATACAAAGAGACATTATTGGTATAATTATCTGTATTCTGAACAGGAATTAAGGCCATGGGTAAATAAAGTAAAGCAAATAAAAGAACAAACAAAGACCCTTCGTATTTATTTTAACAACCACTATGGTGGGAAGGTCAACGCAATGCAGTTTAAGGAAATGAATGGTATCTCATTGTCCCCGGAGGAATTAGCGGTTAAACTCTAGACTTGCTAATCACACGTCAGAGGGGTGACACTTACTCTACAACATATTCTACAAACAGTATATCGTATGTTACTCAGTTAAATGTTAAGGCAGATTTTTTTAGTTTTAAATATTCACGGGTGATTCACAAATCCATCATGAGTAAAACTGAATTAAATCCTAAACGACTTGAGGGAAAAACTGCAGTCATCACAGGGGGAAGCAGTGGTATAGGCCTAGCCACAACGAAACATTTTGTCGCCGAGGGTGGTTACGTCTTTATTACTGGTAGGCGACAAAGCGAATTGGATATAGCAGTCAATCAGATCGGTAAAAACGTGACCGGTGTTCAGGGTGATGTCTCAAATCTAAATGATCTCGATCGTTTGTATGAAATAGTGAAGCAGCAGAAAGGTCGAATTGATATCCTCTTCGCTAACGTCGGCACAGGTGAATTCGCGCCATTAGGATCTATTACTGAATCTCATTTTGATAAGACGTTCAATGTCAATGTGAAAGGATTGCTGTTCACGGTGCAAAAAGCGCTTCCGCTTTTTCAGGATGGCGGCTCTATCATTTTAACTGCTTCGACCTCTGCGTCTAAAGGAATCGAGGGGTTCAGTGTTTACGGCGCAACCAAGGCTGCTGTACGATCGTTTGCACGTTCGTGGACCGTCGATTTGAAATATCGCAAGATCCGCGTCAACACCATCAGTCCTGGTCCTATCGACACCCAGTCCTCACGCATCAGCCTAGATGGTTTGGCACAGAGTGAGCAACAACTCGATCGAATAAAGAAGAACCTCACGGGTACCATTCCTTTGGGTCGAATGGGAAGTGCTGACGAAGTAGCGAACGTCGCCTCATTCCTTGCATCTGATGACAGCAGCTTTGTTACAGGTATTGAATTGTTCGTAGATGGGGGTATGGCTCAGATTTAAAGAAACAGTCAAATCCCGCATTCACTTTATCCGAGTTGGTATTTAGATTTCAAATGTCAAATTAAAAAATCAATAAGTGTACGTTGTTCTGAGTTGTGCGCCTGGTATTGCATTTGTTGGTCCTCTTCATCCTTGTCCTCCCATTTCGCTTCTGCTAATCCTAACATGTTCCTAAATACGTTCGCTGTACCAGGACCAAACCCTGCATAATGATTGTTTGCTGCTATGATCGCGTGTTTTATATGTCCATCTTGGGGATTCTTCACATTATCTGCCCACTTTTGCATTTCAGCAATCCTGTCAATTTGTATTTTCCCAAAATCCTTTTCTTGAATAGTTCTGTCTCCTTTGAATCTCAAATATAGAAAATCTGTCGTAACAACAGGTGGAGTTTGTATTTCCACCAATTGATTCCAAACCAAACAGATGTTGTTATTCGCAAAGAAACTATAGGACAGATCCTGAAACCATGAAGGATGTCGTACTTCAACTGCATATCTGAAGCGGGGATCTAATAAGGGTACTAAATCTCTGAGGCGCTCGAGACCCTTCAGTATCTGAATAGATGGAGGTAATTGTATCAAAAGGGCCAATGTTTTATTTTCTAGCGGGGCCATTGCATCAAAAAATATGTTCAGTCGCAATCAGAAGAAGTGACTTATCCTCAAATTCGTGAACGTATGCTGAATTGAATCTATAGACAGAATTTCTGAAAAGTGGAAATGTAATTTTATGGGAAACAAATGGCACTTTGAAATGAGAATCTTCCAAGATTCCTGAGAATACCATTTTACTGCCTAATGCATCCTGTCTTTCAGTCGTTTTTAGATATACAATTCTGGCTGTTGTGGAAACATATTGTTTTGGTATCAAGTCTGACAGAGTAAGTAGAGGTCTGGGTTGCTGCCATGATGGTTGAGGGGGAAGTGTTCGAGGATCAGGATATACTTTCTCTTGATAGAGTGTTTTTAATATCCCTCTTTTCTCGCTCAATAGATCATTTTCACTACCATTCAGGCTCTGAATTTCTATAACCGCGAGGTTCCTCGATATCATACACCCCCTTTTCATTTATCATGAATTTGGTTTGATCATAAGCATGATATGGTGAATCAAGCATTATCGCAATTCTGTGTCTACCGGCTTTTCTAAGAAGAATCCTATAAGTAGATGCGTGCCCCAGAATATTTCCGCCGGTGACTTTAGGTAATCCACTTGCATCAGCAAAGAAATTATCCGGCTGTGATTGGACCTGGTTTGTAACGACCACTGCAACGTTATGGACTTCAGCAAGTCGTAACAATTTATTCAGCATAATATTGAGCCTCTTCTGTCTCTCTGCAAGTGTTTCTCTTCCAGTAAATTCGGCCCTATGAAGGGAAATGATACTATCGACTATAACCAATTTGGCATCATATTCTTCTATCGACTTTCCCAATTGCTGGGCTACCATTTCTAAATGTCCAGCATTAAGCACTTTACATACGAAGACTTTCTGTAGTATTTTATCGGGGTTTATCCCTCTATTTTCTGCAATTTGATGTACTCGTTCTGACCGAAAAGTATTTTCTGTATCGACAAAAATTACATTTCCATTGAGGCCACCCTTATTTAATGGGAGAGTAGCGGTTACACAAAGAGTATAACATAATTGGGTCTTTCCACCTCCGTATTCACCAGCAATCTCAGTCATTGCTTGGGTTTCGATACCACCTTTCAAAAATGAATTAAGTCTTGAGGATCCAGTACTACATTTGAGTAAATTTCGTCTTCTTTCAAGCAAATTATCGGCTGTAGAAAAGTCTTTAGCAAGCGTTCCTGATTCAGTCAATGCCTTTTTGGCCCTCATCACCAAATCAAGGGCGGATCTTTCGTCAGTAATACCACAATGTTCAAACAAATCTTGTGGTACAGAAATAGCCAAGTCTGATATCGATTCAATACCAATATTTTTGAGTCGAGAGATTAGGGATTGTTGTAATTCTAGACTTCTCAAGACTTGAAATGGCAACATGGGACATCGTCCAGTATCATTTGCTATCTGGGACCATATAATCAAAGGAGGCACATTCAGCCGGGGAGAGAGGGTACAAATGATTAGAATTATCATACGAGTTCGAGGGGAATGTTTTAGAAGATTAGTCCGAATTTGTTTGTGTTACATTATTCACAGGTGATGATACGTTTCACTTTTATTATATATAATTCTCTTCCGAATTGAACGGATTCCTTACTGTTGATACACTTTTTAATGCTAAAGAATTTCTCAAAGCAGTAATTTCATTCAAAGCCCAATTCAGTGTTTCTATTTCAATGTTGAGTGTTTCTGTGTAAATCGGATTATGCGCTGGATGTATGTTATTCTTTACATGTTGGATTCTTTGCTTGATTCTTTGTTCTAACGCTGGCAATTTACTCATAATCAAGTATCTTCTATTCACGCTTTATTGGTTGAAGGATGATTGGGAGAGGGGGTGTGTTTGTCATGTCATGTATACAATTGAAAAATACCGACCTTGACATAGTACAATTAATTCAAGCAATACTTTTGATCAATTATGGTATCAATTGGATTTCCAGACGCTCTTAGTCTGGCGCAAACAATTGGAATCGTAGGAACAATGGTATTAACCCTCTATTTTTCTAAGAGGCAAATACAAGCATTGTCTAGCGATCAGGAAACAAGGGTTCTCAATGATTTAGATGAAAAATTCCATAATATGGCAATGCTCGCCATGGATGATCCTTCGATAGCAACGGTGATAGACACACGAGATTACGCGAAGAAAAGAGAAACGGCCTTTTCCTTCTATATTCTGTGGATGTGTGCTCATGCCTACGCGATGCGACAGAGAAGGGTACTTGATGATAACGAATGGGCCGGTTGGTTGCAATGGATGAGAAATTGTTTTCATAGAGGAATCATAGGCGAGATCTGGAAGCAAATAGAACCCGACGGTTGGTTTAATCCTGCATTTCAGAAATTCTTAAACGCAGAAATCATTGGGACGAAACCATAATAAAAGGAATCATTACATGAGGGGCCCCTACCCTTTTGTTACCTCATTTTTTAAAGGATTGTATTACAATCATTCCTCAGATTGAGTTTATTTCCCGAAGATATACTAACCAAAGAAATAGAATCATGGAAGGGATTCGTCGAAAGATTACCCGATGAAGACAGAGAGACGTTTATGAAAATGTTCAATGATTGTTACAAATATTCGAAGGCAATTAATGCGAAAGGGCGCCCATTTCCAACAGAACCGGTAATCATGGCCCTCTTGTTTTCACAACATATATTGATAGAATGGTTAGAAGACACAATCCAAGAATAAACATTGATCTGCTTTTGAAGACATTCAAAACGATATGTTTATAGCTAGGGGCCACGTTGTACTAGTATGACTGGTGCAAGCGAATTGGATAAAACTGAAAAGGGTTGGAGTCACGTTACCGGGTTCCAGTTTAAAACGAATGGATAAGGTGCGTGGCGACATTCCCAGGAGCACGTTTATCAAAAGAGCAATTGAACAATTGCTTAGGAAGGAGGATAAATGATCACAACCACGGATATCGCGCCCTTTGCGGGTACTGTAGGAGGAGGTTTTTTTCTAGGATTTATTTCAGGTTATGCTCTGAAAAAAGTATTGAGATTGGCCACCATCATTATCGGGCTATTTGTCGCTGCTCTCGCATATATGGAGTACCAGAAAATCGTAAGCGTTGATTGGACAAGAACTCAAGTAGTGTCGCAAGGTGGGATTACTTGGGTTACTGATGCTATTACACATATTTCAAATACTATTGGCGCGACCCATTCTGGAACATTATCACATATTGGTATTCCACTATCCTCAGCCTCTGCTGGTCTAATGTTGGGCTTGGTGGAAGGGTGAAATAAAATGAATAAAATATTATTGATAAGGCACATTGATGTTTTTGGCTTTTGTACTTGTACTGGGATCCAGCGGCCCCAAAGCATTTGCATATAATTTAGGTTCGAATTCGGGCTTGCTAGACAGAGCGAATGGTTTTCAAAGAAAAGCAGCAGATGTCTCTATCGAATAAGATCTAAGAAAAGGATGCACTACATTGCATTCAAGGATACGTAGACGCCTTTAAGATTAGTAGAATATCGGCCTACTGGCAGGAATTTCAGATAGGGTTACAGGACTAATCGAATACATGAAATCTCAACTAATAAGCCTTTTATATTTACTCACACTGTGGGACATTGTGGCACACGTACGTATGCCAGGTAGTACCTTTATACAAAAATAACGTTCTGGCAAATATTATCACTGCATTTAAAGGACACCCCTAGAGGGAGTACTTAAGTAGAACATACTACTCACATTTGATATGCAAATAACTGGGATAGTGGTGTTAGTTGTCCTGAGCATTATCCTTTTTGAAGTATTTCCAGAGAAAAGCTTTTGGTCAGTTCCTGTCAGACAAGCAGATGAACATATGATTGCTGTTCCAGTCTCAGGAGGATTCTCTTTATTACTCATGCAACGAGAAGCACATAAAACTCGCACTAAGGAGCAGCAACGATTTTGGAAGAGAATATTGATTATAGATGACGATGCAGATATCACTTTAACCTTCAAGACAGGGATAGAAGATAATAATAACACAACGCTAACAAAAAGAATTGAGGTACATACACCTAATAATCCTGTTGTAGTATTGTCAGAATTCAAACCAAATTTCTATG
>JAICVW010000550.1 GCA_025935105.1 Nitrososphaeraceae archaeon | reverse complement strand
TTGCTCAGCCAAGACGTTCGGTAATGAGAGAGCGGCTGGAATAATTGCACTTGCTCCAAGAAGCACATTTAGAGTTCTGGCTGAACCCATAACTACTGGTCCGACAATGGTCTTTTTCAATTGGTAATCGTAGCTCAAAATAATTACCGATAGAATTATGGCAACAGTAAAACTAAGAGTACTGACTGTAAAAGCCAGACCATTAGCTGCTACCATCGATATGGTCGCAGCAACAAACGCTGCTCGTTTAGAAACCTTTTTTGAAGGAAGCGGCCGAAAAGGACGCTCTTTTTGGTCTACTTCAATATCAAAATAATCATTGAAGACTATGCCTGAAATGTAAAGTAGAACAGATGATGCTATAAGAAGAGATAAATTAGATAAATTTGTGGCTAGAGATTGGGTTACAATAAAATACCCTGCAAATATATTGGAAGGTACAGTAAACAAATTTGGTATCCTGAGCAATAACAAGTAATGTTTAATCATAAGTACACCTACTTTTCAAGTGGTATGGTAAGGTATGATAGAGTTTACTTTCAATTTTACATTGATTAGTTTCTAGACAGTCAGTTATTTTATCACTACTAATACTGCGGCAATTCAAGAATTTGTTATAATTGTCATAATTACTAATCAAGCTTATTCAATATTGCTTTCACGGACTTGAGTGCAGATTCGGCAGCATACACAGGATTATCCTGATAGGGATAAAGTTCTATAGTTACAAAATCTCTATATCCTATTTCGTTTATCGCCTCAAAAACGGACCTGAAGTCAATCGATCCAAGTCCTGGTATTAAATGATTATGAACCCTGTCAATGGCAATATCCGCCAAATGAAAGTGTCCTATATAATCGGCCAATTTGTTAATAATTTCAGCCGGATCTTCACTCACACAGTAAAAATGTCCTATGTCAAAGTTAAGTCTTACGTGTTGGGACTTGATATCCTTTATGACATCCAAAAATTGCGTAGAATTTTCAACAAGCAAATTTGGCTCCGGCTCGACTAAAACTTCAACTTCCATCTTTTCTGCTATGGCTGCTACTCTATTCAAGCCCTTGACAAAGAGTTCTTTTAGGTAATCCCAGTCAGAGTTGTTTCGCTGTACTGGCCCCTGAACCGGTCCACCAGGTTCAGTTGATATATTCTTGGCTCCGATTTTTTTTGCAAGTTCTATACATCGAATGGTGTGTTGGATTCGTAATTCTCGTAAGGTCTCATCGCTCTCTATCCAAGACGGGTGATATACATCTGTGATGGCATAAAGTGTAAAGGCGTTAATATTGGATATCTCTGTTTTGCACTTTGAAACTGTATCCTTAATTGACCTAACTTGTGATTCTTCAAGTGGAGGATAAGCATGCGGAACATCGGCCAGTATTTCTATACCCTCGTATCCTATCCCAGAGATTACTTTGATTGCTTCCTCTAGAGAATATCTTTTGAATGCATTAGTGCTGAATGCCAGTTTCATTAGATTCAGGATTTATGGTTTCCAAGTAAACATAGGTGACTGCCTAAAGTATTCATAAGCATTGTAGAATGTCACCTTTTCAATCTCGTTTGTACTAAATCCTCCGTCCTTTCTCATGGCCCTGGCAGTCATTGGTACGCTAAGAGGATCTGAAATTCCCCAGTCAGCTGCACTATGTACCATTATTCTATCAGTTCCATGTTTTTTAATAATTTTAATGACTCGCTCTGGAGATAATTTTGTAACTGGGTATACGGAAAGACCAGCCCACAGCCCCAATTCCAAGGTTTTCTCAATAGTTTCTTCCACGTTATGGTCTACCAATATTTTGTTTCTGTCATATTTTGTACGTCTCCCGTTATTCAAAATTTGTTCAATTCTTTCCATTCCTGCAGGTTTGTCGTTATGGGGCAAATGAACAGTCATGAGCATATCTTTTTGGTTGGCAAGATCCATTTGTTTCAGAAATACTTCTTCTTCCAAAGCGTTGATCTGATTATAACCCAATTCTCCTATTGCTACCACACGTTCTCTACCGACGAATTTTTTCATAGCCTCTAATGCTTCCAAGGCTAGGGGACGTTCTGAAGCCTCTTTTGGATTAACTGAAATACAAACAAAATGTTCTATCCCAAACTCTCTAGCTCTTTTAGTCTCAAAAGTTATCATGTGCTCCCAATAATCTACAAACGTTCCGACAGAGGTCCTTGGACTACCAAGCCAGAAGGAGGGCTGAACTATAACTTCTATACCTGCTTTGGACATTGCATCATAATCATCTGTTGTACGAGAGTACATGTGAATATGCGGGTCGAATAGTCTGGTCAATTCTGCTACTACTGTCTATAATCGATAGCTGCTCTTATCTATATTAATCCATTCATATACAAAGATAAATCTTCATTATCATACCAGAGAACAACAAAAGAAGATACTTAAAATTAGCAGATTTCAGGATTTTAAGAAATTAAGGAACGAACCGAAAGTTACTTCCACTTGCTCTATTACCATCAGCGATAACAATCCTATTAATGGTTTCTCCCCCTGCGTCGGCCAACTCGTACCATCGTTATCTCTGGTCTATCAGAGGAGATCCATCTAACTTTGCATCAGGTGCAAAGTGAAGATTATTCTCTCCTTAGTAGTAATTCTTTGTTGGGAAGTAGAAAAGCGAATCTAATCTTCCACCTAAGCTGGTTTCTGATATCAGGTAGCAAACCCACTAATTAATTGATAAGGAATAAAATATTATTCAACTAGTTACATGTGCTCGCACACGGTAAGTAGGCTGGCTGACTAACTAACTCAAGATTTTTTATTAGACCCTGTTTATTACGTACGGCAAATGTATCGTAAGAGGATACATATACCCATTCACAGCAGCAGACTATAACCTCGCTTTCTTCTTTGCGGGTTGTAGTC
>JAICVW010000566.1 GCA_025935105.1 Nitrososphaeraceae archaeon | reverse complement strand
GGTGGTAAAGAAGAAGGCATCAAGAAGGCTGAACCAATTTTAGTATCCTTATCAGTTAACAAGGATGGCTATGTACATACTGGCGTTCCTGGAAGTGGGCACTTTACAAAATTAGTACACAATGGAATAGAATTTGGAATGTTACAAGCCATAGGAGAGGGTGTTGAATTACTACACAAAGGAGGAGCAGAAAATGGATTTAATTTCGATCTTGCTAAAATCTTCAAGAACTGGTGCAACGGATCAGTAATTAGAGGATGGCTTATCGAATTGATGGAGAAGGGTTTAAAAGAACAAAATTTCGATGGCATTCAAAGTTATATCGAAGACACGGGAGAAGTGAATTGGTTAGTACAGGATGCTATCAACAAGGAAATTCCTATTCCCATTATTTCTCAATCAGTAATGGAGCTTTTCAAATCAAGGATTAAGGATAGTGATACATACAAGTCAATTGCCTTGATGAGACATGGATTTGGGGGCCATCCATTTGGTAAAGATGAATATATATCGAAGGAAAGAAAGACAAGTAGATCGAACAGGATCTAAGCCCTTCAGATATAGAATGTCATAACAATAACCCCTCATACACTTATCAGATACATTTACTTTTAGACTGTGTAATAGTAATGGATTCTTTGCTGCATTGCCAAATTAGATAGTTAGCTTTATGTTCTTGAATACATAAGTAATACATAAGCATTGCTTTTACATTAGTGTAATCGATAACTTCTTATTAGTTAAAGAGTTTTCCCAACAGGTTATTTATTAATTCTCTAGCGAGTTGATTGTAGCCAATTTCCTGTGCTCAAATATATCTTGTAATTGTTTATATGCATAGCCTTCAATGAGCTTTCCTATTATACTATAAGGTAATTCAAACTCAACGACATCCGTTACTTCGGTTTGTTTGTCATCTGTACTTTGAAACTTGTGTATATGCTTCCATCTCTTGAAAGGTCCTGTTAACATCTCATCTACATATTCGTACGGTCGTAGAAGCGTTATTTTCGAATGCCATCTCACTCTTCTTATTTTGGTAACTATCTTACCACTAAGCCATATTTCTTGTCCTTGTATGATCTTCTGATTAGTAACATTGATAATTCTAAGATCTATTTTTTTAGGTGTTATTACTTCCAAATGCTCAACGTCTGTATAATAATTCCAAACTTTCTCTATTGGTCTTTTAACAATGAACGAATGGCTGAATGTTCGCAAATATATTGGATGTGATGATCAAGTATATTAGTTGATATACTAACTGAATGCAATAGTTTATACCGAGTAGTTCATCTTATTCTTTCTATATTATGATGACGCAAAACACGACCATAATAAGCCAGGTCGGTGATAATAGAGAGATTATTAACAGAAAAATTGATTTGGCAACTGCCGGTCTTCAACGTTTTATTTCTAAACATCTAACCCAAGATATTTCGTCTCAGAATGCTCTTACGCTATCGGAGTACATTTTAACGATGAAAAATGAGATAAACATCTCTGATAGTTATCGAGAGACAACAATCAAAATATTGTATAATTTATGCAAGTTTGTTAGATACAAGGATTTTTTGAACATAACAAGAGAAGATGTATTACGCTATTTAGATTTACGTCAACCTGAAACATCAGATCCTCTTTACAAGTGGGTAGGGACATACAATCTGCGGAGGACCATACTACTCAGATTTTTCAAATGGTTGTATTATCCAGATAATGAGCCAAAAAAGAGGAAAATACCTGCAATTGTAGAAAATATTCAGATGCTGAAAAGGAGAGAACAATCAATCTATAAACCTACAGATCTCTGGACAGTAGAAAATGACCTCTTATTTCTAAAATATTGCCCAAACAAGAGAGATGGATGTTATCACGCGATTTCTAGGGATACGAGTTGCAGGCCGCATGAAATTTTAAAACTGAGAATTAAAGATGTGGTTCTTAAAACTGCAGGAGAGAATTGTCAATACGCGGAAGTTTTGGTTAATGGTAAGACAGGCAGCAGAAGCGTACCCTTGTTCAATTCTATACCCTACGTTAAAGATTGGCTAGATGACCATATTCAAAGAGGAAATCCCAACGCATTTCTAATTCCCAGCAGGGATAGAAAGAATTTTGGTGAGACTAGCGGGAGCTGGGTTAAGTGTCATATATGCCAATTACAAATCCAAATACTTTCCTGCACTGTTAGAAGATCCAAACGTTTCTGGCGAAGACAAGAACAAGATTAGAGAGTTGCTAAAGAAACCCTGGAATCCTTACATTCCAAGCGCTTAATGCGCTTGGAATACAAACTACGTTTACATTAGGATATTTCCAGTAATAATATGCCTGTATCGAAAGATGTTAGAAAAAGTCATGTGTAATGCTCGAGCCATAAATAAATGGAGAGATAGGATCATAAGATCCTTTTGATATCATGTACTGGTCATGCGTATCTAGTAATTTGAACTCTAGAGGGTTTTTAGTCACTTACTTCTGTTTTGTTGTGCCTCACCTAATATTTTTGTCAACTTTTGTTGGAACTCTTGGTTGGCAGAGGTTTTTTGTACCATGGCTTGCCATTGTTTTCCCATACTCTCCATGAATGCATCAGCAAGTTTGTCCATTGTGGGGCCATATGTAGTCTCTATTCGCTTCTTTATCTTCTCTACCATTAACTCTGATTGTGCAGAAAAGAACGCTTTATACCAAAGAGGGATCAACATCTGGGCTGGATTCATAGATTCTCCTCCACCTCCCATCCTATTTTGTTTATGTGAATAGCCATG
>JAICVW010000186.1 GCA_025935105.1 Nitrososphaeraceae archaeon | reverse complement strand
TTGATGATGATCAGATGAAAAAGAAATGGGGTTTACGTTTATCAAACAGATTAAGAACAAGCAAGTCAAGCAAGCAGGATTTATCGCTCGCTGACGATACACAGTCTGAGGTACGTAAGGACGAAGCAGATTGGATTTCTCAAATGTACTGGAATATCACAGAAAGCCGGAAAGACTGAGTGAGTAAGTGAGTCGGTCAGGAAGTAATCAAATCTCATGTGCGAAACAATCTGTAACAACAAGTTAACTAGTCTGTTAGCAACAAGTCATCTCCAACATGAGCTTCTGCAACCTTGACTATTGCATACTCCAAATTGTTTCATCGTCATATCGTTAGCCATCAAAACAGCCTGCACTCTTCCAGCGTCATCATCGTCTAACTCTATTTCAAGGTGGAACCTTTCCATTATTACTGACTCTCGCCTTTAATGAATTCCGCTCTTGCTCAGTAGTAGCAGTGTTTGACAGTGCCACTAGTTCGATACCAATTAAGCTTAACGAAATTGAATTAGCAGCCTTGACTTTTGGTTTGGATTAAGAATTGACCTCTTTCTTAATATATGGATTAATATTAGACAGTCAAAAGTGAACACAACAATTGTTATGTACATGTTAGCATCTTTTGCCATTATCGTGATGATAGTACCGTTAATGGCATATGCAGAACTACATCCATTCAGACCGGTCATGCCTATCGAACCATCAATAAAAAACTTAATCTATTCTTCTCACGAATGGCATCCTTTTAGACATTGAGCTCATGGGCTTGAAATAGCTGCACAATGACCTTAACGGCATTTAACGCATTCCTTACTAGACCGTCTTAGGTCCCCCACACAGAGCGTCTTGCATGTAAAACACATGCGGACCGTTCTTTTCATTTCACTCGTTCATTACAGCAGTAGAGCAGAGAGAGTTAGTTCTCAAGGCAAAATAATAATATAAGAAATGTCGTTATCGAATATTTAGTTCTCAAGGCAAAATAATAGAAAGTACAGGAAATAGCAATAAGGATCCAATAGCTGTATTCAAAGACGAAAAGGGCGAACTGCCGTAATCTGTGAACTTCATGTGTTCATTTATTTAAAACAAATTCAAAATGAAATATTCCTTCTGCTGTCCTCTTGTACAAATATACAAATATACAAATCATATATTCTTTAACTACTATTTATTTTAAACAAATAAGACCAATTTAGGGGATCACATAGAGGAAGCATTCATAACAAATTCATTAACATATAGTTTATGGCAGGTCCTTCCTATGTCATTCAATTAGGTATTGTCAGGTGTTAGTGGTATACTTATACCATGAGTAAGGTTTATAGCTACTAAAAACAAGCACGCAATCACTAGCGATATGCACAAAACGGATACCATCAAACAACAACCTGGACGGATTAGCTATTCTTTTTGGTGTAGTAAAGTGTAAGTGCCTGGACGCCTGGACGGCGGTGACTGGCGAGCAGCAAAGGACGAAACAAATAGATATCTAAATATGTACCTGCCATCTTACCACCGATACTAGTAAGGCATAGACACCTATACAAGCCATTTCAAGATCCATCGGCTATCGGTTCCAGATTGAGGGGTTAATGCCTTATTCTATTTCATCTTTACCTACATTAAAGGACTTTAAAGTCTCCCAGTAGTGATCATTCTCTGACCAAGTATATCTTTCTTGAATTTAGTAACAAGCTGATTTGAACATAAATTTTAGCTAGCGCAATAAACTCAGCTGTAAGTCTCTTTTAACGGGAGAACATTAACATAACCAATACACAGTAACAAATTAACATTGTATTAATTCAAACCATTCATATTTGCTAATACCTGTTTTCTGGAACAAAATTTGGGAAGCCATTTAGCAGATCAGTATAGATGGAACTTGCGCCTATTACAATCATCCAGCCCCCAACGCCTGCATTAAGGTGTTTGGGTAGCATGTTACCTCAACTATTCCAATTCTTCATTGTAGAAGTAGATCACTAGCCGTATTCCTCAATTTGTTAACGAATAGTTAAAAGATAAAATAAGCTAAGAAATTAGGATGTTTCTAAAGCAATCAAAAGTATGACAGGTATGGATAGACAACCCAGCTTATTGTAAGAATATTGACCACTATGATTATGACTGTAGTGGAAGGTTGAATTCCTCTGATACTGATTTTACATTGCTTGCAAAAGAAACGAAATCTTTATCTTGAACAGCATATGGCTTATAATACCTGTCTACTCTAACCAGTCCAGCTACAATTGTAGCCCTAAAGCCAAGACAACTTAAAGTAGGCAAATGGCCCCCAGGCTAGCCTACGATAGGTTTTTGCCAACACACTTTTGTCAGTGCAAACATGCTTATGCAGGATTTATTATCAGCTATATCCTTTCCTTTAAAAAATGCGATTTACTGCTTATTTTAACCTAAATATGGTAGATAATAAATTTAATTTTGAATTGTTACCTTACTCATTAATAGGGAGTTTTAATAGAAACTAATTATTCTACAGCAATATATTTCGGAAGTTTATTAAATTATGCTACTAGTTCAGTAAATGAAGAAGAGAGGGGAACAAAGGAAAGGAAATGAAGCCAATAAACACCGGCATGAAATTGATGTTAGTATTTGCTATACTAGGTCTTGTTTCATTGCAACAACAATTATCAATATTTCGTGGTCGCTTTAACTGGAGTAATGATATTGAAAACCTTGCATTTGCACAGGCGAGTACTAATAAGCCCATTACTCAAAGATTAGACTATGCGCATTTCTTACCACTTACAAATAATAGCAAATTGCATCAAGTCAAAGTAATTGTAAACTACTCAGCTCCAATTAGCACTGGCCAATATGCATATATGAAAGTCTATGCCCCAAATGGAACACTAATCAAGACATCTTCATCTCCAAGTGGAGTGGGGACAATTGCTCCAGATAAAGCACGATTTGCAACTACTATATCAGATAGCATGATAAAACAAATTACAGCATATACAATGTTCACAAATTCACTTAGAAATATCAATTATTCAAATCCAATATATATTAAGCTAAGCCTAGGTCAGACTATCCAACCATCTATTCCAAAATCACCTGTTTCTATTCGGTGAGAAACATAACAAATGCTTACTTGAGAGAGACATAACTTGGAGATAAACTTGAGAGACTTTTGGATGGCTATTCCTATCGTTGTCCTTGTCTTAATTTCTAATTTATACATCATTACATCGCTCATGCTATCTCAACTTGTTGAGTTCAACTGGTTTCCGTCTCTACAGAGAGCAGAAGCTGCTGTCAAACACAAAGTGTCTCTTGACCAAAATTCGTCATCCCCTATAAACACAGATCATGTAATTGAGACATCTGTATCAAAGAAAGTATCTTCTACGGATTGCCTTAATTATATTCCTGCTACACGAACAATTACTGTCAGCTGTACCAATCCTACGAGGCTTACAGATGTCAATAACGCTCTAAATGATAATAGTATTCTAGCCAAGCAAACTTCAGATGGTGTATGGTTTCTGAGTGCTAATTTGGTGATAAGTAAGGGCGCTATCTTCCACATTGACTCTACAGATACCAAGTGGCTAAAAATAAATTCAAAGGTAGTAGGAACTTCTGGCGTTAGTAGTAATTCAAAAAGTATTCGGCCTGCTTATTGGATTGATGTTCATGGAAGTCTAAAGATTGATTCAGTGAAAATAACATCCTGGGATCCAACAACGAACTATTATGCTATATCGAATGGATCAAGAACTGGAAGTGGAGTATTTATCATGGGCGCACCTAGACCCTCCATAGTAGTTGAAAATAATGCAACAGGCACAACTGATATCACCCACTCAGAGATAGCATATTTAGGCTATGAGGAGGGGAAACACAAGGGTGGTTCAGGACTTAGTTATTATTATGGTGGTGATGGAAGTATAATAGAGAATAATGACATACACCATGTATACTTTGGTTTGTACACATTTGGTGTTGGCCATATGGTTGTAGCCAATAATATTATCAGGTGGTGGAAGAATAGGAAATGGTAATCAGTATATGAGTTGGATCGGACTAGATGATTTACTTGGATTAATTCTGTATGCTATAGCTGACAAATCTATTGCTGGTCAAGTAAATGCGGTCTCGCCCAATCCTATCACAAATGCTGATTTCACATCGATTTTGGGAAAGGTTCTGTCACGACCTACTAAACTTTCTATTCCTGAATCCATGATAAAACTAGCGATGGGAGAGGAATTAGCCAATGCTGCTATACTATCAAGTACACGTGTTATTCCTGAGCGACTTATCAAAGTTGGATATAAATTTCGTTTTCCACATTTGGAATCAGTGCTACTACACACCGTAGGAAAAAGTATTTCCTAAAGAACTGCGTTTAAGTTCATTTCATTATCATTCGGAGTTTACTATAATAGTGCATCAAAAAATTTGGATGCGGAATAGAAAAGAAGGAGTATTCATATCCAGACCTATCTTGAATTATCGCATCTAGAGCTTTGTTGACACATTATCTCATCTATAATTTGACATAAACGTAAATACCATAAATCCCAGAACAACACCATATACTATATGTCCACTTAGGCTTGCAAATGCTGGTACATGACCTAAAGGATGATTGAATGGAGATAATCCCGTAATTGGTTTATGTATTGGTACTAATGTAATAATCCAAAGTACAAGACCATATAGTGTTCCAAGTAAAAGTAATAATGCAAAACTGCCGATTAACGTTGTGAAAAAGAAAGTAACAATAAATGGAAAAGCTATTCCTGCAAGAATACCATTTAAAAAGTGAAAGAAAAAGATCCCTTTGAAGTGAATATTATGATTTTCATTTGGAAGTTTAAACAATCGCCTTGTTATAACTTGATTTTCATGCCATTCAAAAACACCATGCAATCCCCAGCGCTTCCATGATGGGATCTCAGTTAAGGTCATTACGGCAGTTGACACTGCCCCAATCAAAAAACCAACTACCAAGTATGATAATGAAGCAATATCAGACAACACTATATGCTCATATCTTCTAGCTGAATACTGTTTTATTTTCCATCATGATTCTAGATAGTAACTCTAAACCTCTGTCTTTTATAAGATAGACTTGCTTTTGTCCACTATGTGAAATAAAATCGTAATCAATTAGATAAAACAAATATTTCTTTAGTATCGCTGGTGATGATGGGATCATTAACTGCATTAAATCATCAAATGTGGTTTCCATTGTACATAATAAAAGCCTGGATTTTTTTGTGAATTCCAAAAATATGTTATCACATTAGCGATAACTAGTCCCGTTTGATAAGCATCTTTATTCTTGTCTAGCTGACTCTTATCAAGCAAACTATTATCATCTGGACCGTTGTCAACTGAACCTATTTCTTCTGTTCCCTTCTTATTTGGGAGCTTAATCTTAAACACGTTCTTTGCCTGTAATATCTGGTTAGAAAAGATAATAAGTATTATAATCAAGAGTGGTCCCTCTACTCTTTTCCCACCCACTGTATGAATTCAGAGAACGACGATGACGCTTCGAATGCTAATAGAATCAATCGATCGATTCTATTCGTACGTGTCAGCACGACAACCATCTTCATATATTAAAGTAGAAAGGGAGCTACTCCTAAAAATGATGTAGAGATAGTAAGAATTATATCTTTGCATTTGGCGTTTGGCGTAAGGATCCATAGTAAATAACTACGGCTCCAGTTTTATACAAATTAGTATAAGTTCGTTTGTTTCTATCATCTCTCTTCAGCTATTAAAATTTCAAGCACACTTACATACATGCGATCCATATAATCGGACTTGGACTGAACTTCCTTGATTAGGAGTAACAGTATTAGTTACTTCATGGAACTTAAAGATCCTGTTTGTATTATCATAATCTAACTGATATAGTTCTATACCAAATGAACTCATCTGAAAAGTCTCATTAGGATCATTATGCAGCCAAGTTGAATGAATCCTAAATAGAGTGATGCTAGTCTTTCATATCGTGTCTGGATT
>JAICVW010000104.1 GCA_025935105.1 Nitrososphaeraceae archaeon | reverse complement strand
TTCTAACTCTTCCTTACTGAGATTCAATTCCTATTACTACTCAGCAATCCAGATCAATGAACAAAGCTAAAGCTCTTCCTGTACAAAGAATATGACAATTAGATAAATAATATGTAACGACAGTTATCTTAATTGGTTTAACCTCGAAAAATCCAAAAAATATAACAGATCTATCCAATAATGAAAAATTGTCATTACAAGTTGTTCAGCTAGATGTCAATGATGATAAATCTGTCAAAGATGCTATCGACAGAATAGTAACAGAAAAGAGGAGAATAGATGTATTGGTAAACAATGCAGGGTATGGACTTTTCGGATCTCTTGAAGATATGTCAATAGATGAGATAAAGAAACAATTTGAAACAAACTTCTTTGGAGTAATACGTGTAACAAAGCAAGTTCTGCCTATCCTGAGGGAACAAAATAATGGCATAATAGTAAATGTAAGTTCAGTTGGAGGGCGAATAGGACTTCCTGTTTTGTCAGCGTACCACAGTACTAAGTTTGCATTGGAAGGCTTAAGCGAATCGATCTTGTACGAAGTAAGGCCATTTGGAATTAGAGTGATAATAATTGAACCCCGGCGTAATCAGAACTAATATTATGAGTTCAAGTACTGCAGCAAAAAGGGCTCTGGACCCAAAATCTCCCTACTTCAAACAGTTACAGAAAGTACAGAATCGCTTCAAATCGAATTTGGAAAGTGCATCATCTCCACCAGAATTTGGAAAGTGCATCATCTCCACCAGAAGAAGTAGCAAAGGTTATACTACAAGCTGTAATATCTGAAAATCCGGAATTAAGGTATACTGTAGGTAACGATGCTACTAGTATAATAAAGGCAAGGACAAATATGCCTGACAAAGAGTTTCAAAAAAAGATAATGCAAGACTTTTCAATGTAGCTCTCTCAATATGTGTTGGCAGACTAATTGGATCAAATCTTTACAAGCGTCCTACCATGTGTTTTTCCTTTAAATAAGCCAACGAAAGCTTTGGGTGCATTATCTATGCCTTCATAAATAGTCTCTTTCCACTTTATTTTACCTTCATTAATCCATTTCGACATATCATTATTGAATTCATTTAAAATATCACTATGATCACTCCAAATAAATCCTTGCAGTCCAAGTCTATGTGAGACAGCTAAAGATAGGTTGGATATTCCTGAAGAAGTAGGTGTAGGAGCAGAAGTGTTATTATCAACATTATATTGTGATGTTGTACCACACAACGCTATTCTTCCAAAAATATTCATGTTATCAATTGCACCTTCGAGATGTTTGCCACTCTAACTTCATCTTATTTCATCTATCTTATTTGAGTTTAGATAGTAAGTAATTCTAATCTGAAATTGCATTATGAAAATAGACCTATTTTTAGATCTAATAAACATATGACTTTGTTGGTCATTGCAGTATAATGCTTATCTAAAGGAATGTAGATACGCGATTATGAACAATAAGTACTATCCAAGATTGAGAATCTTGACAATGACAAGCATCATTGCACTATTTAGTCTGATGGTTGTACCAAATAGCACAGGTGTTACATACGCACAGACTACAAATACACAGATACAGGCCCTACTAACCCAGGTGAACATATTAAAAAGTGCAGTACAGGCTCAGAGCACTCAAATCTCTCAGTTGTCAGCTGCATTACGAGCAGGAGCAGTACCGTCTCTAGCTGTTGTAACAAAGTTGGGACCGTTGGTTACTCTTCCACCAGGAACGGTTATGAGATCTAGTGTAGACTGTCCTGCTGGGAGCGTGGCTACCGGAGGAGGCCAGGGCATAGAATCTGGTGACCAAAGTCTACAATTCGTACAGTCATTGCCGCACATAGTAGAGGGTAATAATGGGCCAACTCCCATCGGCTGGATAGCATATGAATTTAATCCTACGACAGATACCAATCAGGCGTTTTCTGTAATAGCTGTATGTGCAACTGTTACACATGGTAACGTGAGTAGGTAGCAATCAGGCCTGAAATTCCCCTCTTTTTTGGTTAGCACAATAGCATGGCGTCATGTCAATACTAGTCGCAGAGAGGTCTAGACATGCGAGACCTACTTGTTCGTATTATCTCCCATATAAGCATCAGATCATGGCATAGCGGGATCCAACATTATATCATCCACTAAAAAATTCATAACAAATGACTTGTAATGTTTAGATAGGTAGGCAGGCTCTGTTGTTGTTATCCTAATCCTATCCTATAGACTCTCTGCTACCAAAATCTGCATAGAATTCTTTGTATATGTCATATTCATATCTGATTCTTTGTGAGTGCTTATTATTAGTATTCCCAGTCTCACACAGAAGTTTACGTTCCTGGTGGTAAAGGTGATCCCGAATCAGTAGGAAAACCTCCACCACCTCCTATGGCTTTACCAATATTGGACATCGCTTTTGGCAGGTTCTTCATCAACTCCTCTGGTAATGTGAAGCCCATCATGTTTGGTCCAAAGGGATTGAATTGAGGTCCTCTGTCTGTGCCTGCCTTAAAATCATTAGAATTGGAATATGTAAAATACACATAGGGGGCACCGTCCTGTGATGTTTCTATCCTTGATACGATGTAATCTATCTTCATTTGAATTTCTTCTCAATGTCATCGTAAATTATGGTTTTATATTTTTCGATATTCTTCCCTTGGACTCGGTATTGTTTAACAATATTCTAAAAAATAACAAAGTGTATTAAGTCTAAATGTAATATAGGAGGATATCTATTACTGAACAATTATAGACAGACTCTTCCTTACATTAAATCGTGAAGATTATTTAAGATACCATCGAACCTTTTCTTATGTATTTTTCTCGCAAGTTTCAAGTCAATATCTATTGTAAGTATTTGTTCTTTTGCACTTCCAATTCTGAGCTTTGGAAGAGCAATATCTGTCTTGTTATTGTAATCAAAGTCAACTAGAATGCTTTTTCCTTTATATCTACTGTTGTCGCACACATTTGGCGCTGCTATTGGTATCCTATTTTCAAGCGCTCTTACCTGTACATACATGTGCCACGGCTTTATACCCTCATTTCTTATCTTTGAAGGAAAAAAGAGTACATCTGCACCTTTCTTTATTAATGCTCTAGCAACTTCCGGGAAAACTACGTCGTAACATATGCCTATTCCAAACCTAAAGTCCCCAAGTTCAAATATTTGCATCTTAGTACCACCTTTCACTATGTTTCGTTGTGATCCAAATGGATGGATTTTAAATTGCCGACCTGATATGGTTCCGTTCTTTGCAATTACAGGACATGAGATAAATAATGAATTATTTTTGTTAGTATCATCCTCATAGTGCCTTTCTAGAAAGGCTCCTGGGATCATAGTAATATTATATTCTTTTGCTGCACGTAATATTTGTATAAATTCAGTTTCAAAATTTGTAACAATCTTTGGATACCATAACTCTGGCAAGCATAATATATCTGGTTCAAATGATCCTGCTTTATTTAATAGCTTTAAAATGTGTTTTATTGCCTTTGTTTTGTCATTTTGTAAATTAACCTGAATAACAGTAATTCTTGCCACGTCTATGCATAATAAATAACTTACATATTTTAGGTTATTTGGGACATGGTTCAGAAGCTGGTTGATAACTATGCCCTCTATTTAGTAGCTGAGCCACTAGAATCAACAAGATTAATTTCGATAGCAATAGAATCTTGTCTAGACCCGGATGATGGTAGCTTCAACAGGCCTTCTTTCAGCGATTGTGGTAAGTGGTGGGTAACCATAAGCATATTGACCGTCTACAAAAAAGAATTGATTATTTCTTTACTGAAGATCTCTATTTGTTCAATGTAATTGTTTACAGGCCAGAAATGAATACTTTTTACTCCAGCTTCAAGAAAAGCCTTTATCTTTTTAATACATTCATCTATGGATCCAAAGAGAAGGAAATTCTCTAACTCATTTACTGGTCTGCCAAGAGTAGGAGATAATACATCATTTACCATATTGTGGATTTTTTCCTTGTCGTTGTCAATATAGCCAAACATTGACACAAGAGAATTATCAAATCCACTGGTCTCCTTGCCCATATCTCTCCTGTAGGATATAAGCGTCTTCCATTTCTCTTTGAATTTATCTGGCGTAATATTATAAGCAGATGCCATCCATCCGTCACCATACTTTGCTACCCTACGTAGACCTACATCTGATGATCCCCAGCTTCCTATAAATATTGGAGGATGGGGATTTTGAAATGGTCTGGGTGCAACAACCACCTTTTCAAATTTGTAATAATGACCATTATAATCTACTTCTTTACCTTCACTCTCTTGCTTCCAAAGTAATTTCAGAATTTGTAATGCCTCATCAAATCTTTTCCATCTTTCTTCAAAAGCAATTCCACAAACGTCGTAGTCTCCCTTGTATGAGCCAGGACCAACGCCTGCAAATACTCTTCCTGAGGACAAAATATCTATCCCTGTTAAAGCTTTGGCGCATACAACAGGATTTCTTACGACTATATTCAGTATAGAAGTGCAAAGTTTTACCTTACTAGTAATAGCAGCGACTGTAGATAACGTAGTTAACGCATCAAGCCAACTAGTAGTCCTAAACACAATATGGTCATTTACGCCTAAATAATTATAACCTAGATCTTCTGCTATTTTAGCAAATGAAATTATTTGCTTTCTCGAATGATCTGCCTCTCCATTAAATCTTATAATTGGTAGATGCAGTCCGAAACCAATAGTTTGCTTCATTAGTCTACATAATAATTTAATATATGCAATAAAAACCTGACTCATTGAAATCACTGGTATTCTACACCTTAGTTGGTTGGTTGCATAAAGTTGAACTATTCCGTTAACTTGGTATGGAAGCTTGCTGGATCCGATAAATCTTGATACTAAAATACAATCTAAATAACATTTGTAAAATATCTATGAGACTAGCAGTTATATAGACAAATGAAGGAAAAGGCGATAATTGAAGCAAACGCTGAATACGTTCATTTAATTGAAGATGTAAATGTTTGGTTTATTGATTATGTTCTTGGAGTAGCATTTAGGCAAACTTCACAGGCAAAATGAATGGGTTAAGAGAATCTGGAAGACCCTATAGGGAGTTTCTAATTACAAGGACATGCAAGACTATTTGGACTAAATTACTAGCCAGAAGATTGTATTTGAATCTTCAATATATGATCCAGCACAGAATATGATAACAAGATGATGTGGAATGCAAGCTGTGTAGAAAATATTACATCATAGATGGGGACTAATGGTCACTAGAACCTTAGTTGCCTAAGCAAAATTGAACGGGAAACCAGTTCCACTATTACCTGATTAGGTAGACTATCAGACTTAATGACTATCCTTTCTTATTAATGTCTTCACATCCTTCACTGCCTTCATCTATGATAGATGGGATTGCAGAGGGGATACAGGTATTGGTGGTACCGTCAATTTCAAACCAAGTGGTTCAATAACAGAATTACATGCTTCTGTAAGTAATCCTAAGTAATCCTATATACCTTTTTACATCGTAAGATGTTCTTTCATATATCATCCCAATAGGAATTGCCCTATTGTTTTTAGATCTAGTTTTTTTGATAGTAGTCTACAATAGCATGTTGCAGAAACTCTCCAGCTTTAATGTACTTTCCTTAGCTATTTAGTTTAGTTAGTGCATCATTCTGAACGGTATTTAGTTTTTGAAATTTTTATTAACAAGAAATAAAGCTGTTATGGGTGAATTTGTGAACAGAAATATTACAACTATAATTGCAGTTGTTTTCGTCGGAATAATACTGACATTTAACTCTTATCTAATAACAACTACAATCAAACCATAGCGGTTGCGCTGCATTGGTACCGAGACCTTAAACCACATTTTAAAACTTGAAGCACAGTTTAGAATATCCAGCTATTGTTTATGTGTGTCTGTCTTAGTAGCCTCAACCTTTCTTTTCCTCTTCTACCGACTGGTGATCTTCTTAACGCGATCTCCCAACAAGGCAGAACATACTTTGATTACAATTAAGACTTGATCTTACAATATTTTTTACCGTCATCATAATTGCTTTGGCCGAAGAGAGCCTTAGAAAACAATCTTTCGCACAAATTCCTGCAGGCCACTATATATTCTATTATAACATGAGAGTATCAGCTAATAAGAAATGAATCTTGCCCATGAGGGTGGAGACCTGGGTACGAGTGTAAGAATCCGTTATATTCATGAGATTTCTTATGTAGATCTATGCAAACATGCTTCTGCGTAACGACAACATACCAAGTGTTACTGCTACGATGGCTGTAGCTGCAAGTACAGACAGGTCTAGCGCTAATCCTTCAGTTGAACTATAGAAGATTGCCATCTCGAGTGCATGAGTACCGTAAAAAGTAGGTACGAAATGCGCAATTGTTTGAAGCCATACTGGAAGAAACGCTGCCACTGTAATGCCGCCGCTAAGGAAGAAAAGATCTATAGATATGGGTATACCAATTGATGTGACTCTTTGGAATCTGCGGGCTGTAGCACCTATAGCTACTCCTAGGCCAGCGCTAGCAAGTGCTATTAGTAGCACTATTACAACCGTAGAAATCCAATAAGTTGTGCCTTCGGGTTTCAGATAACCTGAGGTAGCACCTATGACAAGTACAATTGCAGCAATAAACAGTGTAGTAAGCCAACCTGAGAGCAACTTACCAACTATTAGAGTCATTTTAGATATGGGTGCAAGAAGAAGTTCCTTGATTGTAAAATCTTCCCATTCTCTGGCGGTAGCCAGTCCTGCATTAACAATACCTGATGTAGTCAATAGAAGTACAAGAATTGGTACTATCTCAAACCTAAGGAGATCGACATCTTGACTTCTCAAGTCTGTCTCTTGGATGTGGATGTGAATCGGATTATTAGTATCGGCCATATTACTACCATTAGAATAAAACTCGGTAATGGCAGCGGGGAGTGAACGTCGAAGATCGTTTGTAAAATCCAGATTCAGATTATTGATGTGAATAGTGACTGGATCAGGTTTGTGAGAGTCTAAAGCTGAGTCAAAGTTACGTGGAATTGTTATGACAGCTGCAACTTTGAGTTGCTTTAGTGCTTCCTCGCCTTTCTCAGGTGTTGTGCTTATGACAGTTACTTTGAAAGCATCAGACTGGCTAAGAATGTTAACAAATTCTTGAGCATGAGGACCATAATCCTGTAACATTAAAGCAATGGGGTTACGACCTACTGCCTGAGCCCCGAAATATAGGATTATCATAAATGCTATTGCCGGAAGAATAGTGGCTGCGATTGAAGTCGGTTGCCTTAGCCAAACTCCGATGTCTTTTCTTACGATAGCTAACATAGGAATGCATGAAAAGGTAGTACCAGCGAACACCCTAGTCAATGTGCAACTCCTCTTAATCTACTGCTTCTTAATGCAATAGCACTCCCTGCGACCATCGCGATAGCAAATCCTATCAAAATGATTCCATCAATACTAGGACCTGTAGATGTGGTTGTAAAATTGTGAAAGGCGTACTGAAAAACTGCGATACCATAATAGACTGGCTGTAACTGGGCTGCTATTGCCGTAATTGGATCTCCCCATATAGCAGGACCAAAGGCTC
>JAICVW010000203.1 GCA_025935105.1 Nitrososphaeraceae archaeon | reverse complement strand
TCTGTAAGTACATGACGCTTTGTTCCACTTTTACCTCTATCTGTAGGATTTATTTGCACCTGTCAAATCCCCCCTAAAGATGCCTTCACAGATATGCTATCAAGTGATTGCCAAGTCCATCTAATACCTCTAAGATCATCATAAACTTTCAATAGTCTTATCCATATTTTGAAATACTTTAGAGGCCGTCCATTCTTGAAATCGTCTATGACATCTGGAACCGGAACCATACTCTTTTGGTAACATCTTCCATTGACAGTCGGCTCTTAATACATACAATGCCATCAAGAATTTCTCTAAATGGAATAACTGGACGTCCTATAGTGTTATTTGATTTTTCTGATGGAAGTATTAGCTTGATCTCATCCCATAAATCATCAGGAATCTTTCTGATTGTAGGAAGATGTTTATTGACTGACCTATAAGGGCAAATCCATATAGAAAGAACTTCCCCAGCTATATGCATATCTGCAATTTTGGGATAGACTCTAAGTTTGGGTATCAAATGGTACCGCCAATTTTGAACAGATTTTCGACTTAGAATACAACCATGACTAATCCAATTCATCTACGTGATGTATGGAAATAAACAGTCTTAATAGAATACTATTTAAAATATTCGGACAAACGATTCTAAATTTAGTCCCATTATTCCGCCTCATGGAGAATACTTTGACCAAGGATATACAAGTCCAGATATCTGAACGAGGACGAACTTTACAATGTCAAATCTCCAAATGTAATAGGTACTTTTCTCAGAGGAATCTACTTGGATATAGGAATAGCAATTATTATCTCAAGTGAAATATAATATGATCCAGATCCATTTCGTAAGATGAAAGTCAATAACGCAATTTTGGGATTGGCTTTAATAGCAGTTGCCTCGATCTCATTTGCTTTGATCGAAAATGCCCAACTGGCAAAGGCCCAATCAATAAATACCAAAAAGACTACTACTTCATGTGATGGATCTGAGTGTCATACGGTGGAATGCATAAATGGTAGTTGCCAATCGTCAATCAGTAACGCTAGTAGCGCCGTCAATAAAATAATGCAAAACTCATCAGTCCCATAATTGAAAGATTCTTACGTAAATACAAAATCCTAAATGACATGAAATTAGCCATGAGCTATTCCTGAAGCACTTTTTTTGATACTTAAACCCTCGTAATCTATCATTTAATAATTCTTAGGCCGCTTCCTCATTCGAGTTGACCAAGCAATTTACATGCTATTAATCGGATCGGACTTTTGGACCTTCGACAAATAGACTTGAAGTCCTGCACTACCAGCTAATATTAAGATTCCAACAATCGTAATATCATAAATAGTTCCAAGATAGCCTTCATGATCGGCAGTAATTTGCTCCAGCTGTTGGCATTCTACTAGCGCATCTGTCGCAGGTGGGTTAGATTGCTGATTTAATACCCCGTAACATTTGTTTATCGTATCATGGTCTTCCATAATCTGTTCTCGCATAAACAAAGCTTGGCTTATGGTATAACCTAGTATCGTGACCCCTGGCAACAGTAGACACAACATTATTGACTTGTATGGTTGCATACGATATTATGATGGCCGATACTCATATTAGGTATTTAGAGTATGTTGTTTGGAGTTGTGATCCAGTCATTAAGCCGAGTGTTAGTTGGACTCATTTCTTATATAATAATTTGTTTGGCACACTTTTACATCCTGCTGATTAATTTTCATTTCAATTCTGTTGTGCACTCCTCTTCCCTCCAAGCTCAGATATTCAGTTAATCTTTCTAAATCGCACATAGTTAGAAGTTGGTTCTCAGGTATACTTTCACTATTCTCGCTGATCATCTTGAAACTGCAACTATTCGCGAAGGGTAACTAAATCATAATTTTTGGTACTGCTTCATATTCGCGTAATTGTTGCTTATGTTGTCGAAAATCTGGATCACTTAGTTCAACAACATTCCAAAATTCTTTAGAGTGGTTGAGTTCTATGAGATGAGCTAACTCATGAATGATAATATAATCAACTAATTGTAATGAAAGGGAGCTCAAATGTGTGTTAAAGCTCATATTTCCATTCTTTGAGCAACTTGCCCATCGTGAACGGTTTTCTCGTATAGCAATCTTATTATGCAACGGAAGGTTTCCATTCCTTTTTCTCAAGACATTGATACGTTCGAAAACTATCTTGGTGGTCTCTTTCGCATACCAATGCTTGATATCTTTTTTGAATTTTCGTTTATCACGGACGTGAAATGTTATTGAGTTTAAATTGTCTGATACAGTTACAGTAAAAGCCGAATCTCGTGTAACTCGTAAATTGTATCGTCTGCCTAGATAAAGGATGGTATTTGGCTTGAATGTCTCCTGACCATACTTGTTTCTGAGGGATTCGTAATAACGGGATGTCTTAGCTATCCACGTTCTTCTAGTGTTCACGAAATTTATTAATTCCTCATCAGATGCGTTGTGAAATATGGGCATCACCAAATAGAAGCCAGTAATGCTAGCCTTTAGGCATAGATGTTTTGATCTGTTACTCTTTTGAAGTCGAATTTCCAGTGTTTTTCCGTCTGGCAGACTCATAGGCAAAGACAAGTACTCTAGACTGATACCGGAGCTATTATTTGAATTTATTATCTTTAAAATCAAATTATAAAGAAAGATTTCGAAGGCATGCAGGAGTTTACTTTCCTTTGCTTGTTAGCTTTCGTATCGGTCGTTAGAATCTTTAATTGAACCTGGTAACTGGTCTTACTTTTCTGGTAGTTTACTACCGAGATAAGACAAACACAATTTATCGCTTTATAGACAAAGCACAATATTCACTAACCGGTTCGTACCTACAGTTGCAGAGAAGCACGATACCATCCTGGCGCGCTGCATTATTCTATGAATATTTGATGTATTGACTATACTTTTGCTTAAACTGAGGAGTTATATCTGCGTCCTCCGTGCCGTGGATTCTTAATATGTGTTCGCTTCCTTTCTTCCATAGCTCTTCTTCTGTATTGCCGGTAGCAACAAATTCGCAATCCACCATTCCTATATCACGACATGTTAATGACAACATCGTTGAAATCTAGTAAGACATGAACTTTAAATTATTTAACGATAAGTGTTTTATTTAGGTAATACATCACTTTTCTAGAAATTGAATTTCACTGAAATCGGCTTACGAATTAACACTTTCATTTGATGCTTCATTGGATTCTGTGATATTTCTTAGTACTCTCATATCGCTGTATAGTATTAGTTTTAACAAGAAAAGGAGTTGTGGCGCTCCTGGTATGTGCCCAAAAATTGTCTATATGAGAGACCGTATCATTGATTGGGATAAAAGATTGCTCGGGTCTAGAACATAAATAACCTTTAGAAACATACTCATTTTTCGAGTAGGTAATCCTTTAATTGAGAGTAATGTGAGAGATCATCAGTGCGAATGAAAAGCAATGAGGTCTTTGTTATACTCGTTCTAATTGTCGCATTGGGAGCATTTGCTATTCCGTTTGGTAGCCCCAAGTTCTTTGATGAATCTATCGCTTTAGAATTAGCATTCGTTATCCTGGCAGTATTAATCTGGAAAGGATATTCAACTGCCTTGTATTTTTGTATCGCACTCGGGATTATCGTGATTCTCGGAAACTCATTCTCCCCTGCTCACGTTAAACTGATGACCACCTTTTCAAAGCCAATTAATGCTTTGATTCTAATAGTGGGCGGATACGTTTTGGCGGGGTTATTAGTTTATACTGGAATGAGAGCAATTCTGAAAATAAGGCAGACAGTTAAGTTGGTTTAATCTTTCCATCGGTAACGGTCGAATTGCGCACTTTAAAGCAGTGAAGGTATCAATAGAACCATAAGGAATAACTAATCGTATTTGCTGCTGCAAATCAGCAGTGGTTCTACAGATTACCGATTTGTCAAAAATCGTCACTCCTTTACTCATTGCGCCCGAACTATAAAGTCCAAAAAAAAATTCTACAAAACTTTAACCTAGACCTAGCAAAAGGAATAGTGCTTATCTGCCTCCTCGCGCGCATTGTCCGCAGTTTTAGATCGTGAATTGTTCGTATTTTATTACTGGTATTAAAGAGGAGAATTACTATTGCCAAGGCAAAGAGCTGAGAAAGACGATTCAGGCTGTTTGTAGCTTAATTCTTGCCATCCCACCTGCTAGCCTGTGTAATTGAAGTCGACCGATAACTTAGATACAGCGGCAAGATGGAAATAAATCCTTATTCTCAGCCGCGCCCTACCTACCTGAATAGCTGATGTTATGGCAGAGCGTAGAAGGTAGTTTATTTTTGGTTAGAAAAGCAAAGAAAAAGTTAGCAGAGTTGTCTGATCCGAACCATGAGCTTTAGAATTCATGAGAATAAACTAAAGAATTTTCTCAATCAACCATTAACTTTCAACTTTGTGTTCGTCAAACCACATTCTTTACATTTGTAAATTACTACATTTTCCAGTTCGCTATACGGTAGCATGTCTGACCCACAACATGCGCAGTTCAAGATACGTCAGATCAGGAGGGTGAGTATATAAGTCTAGACCTCTGTGACACTGGCATGACATGACGATATGGTCTACAACGCTCTCTAGATATTGTGAATCTCCACATCTTAATCACAATATCGGTCATTTTACAGGAATGGAGACCAAATATTCAGCCGTTGATCAAGCTGCACTAAAAAGAACGTTAGATGCAGCGGAAAAATCAACGTTTTAATCTCACCTAAGCTAAGCCAAGATGCAGATGACTATGAATTGTCCGCTTTGCGGTGCGTTGATGGTCTGGATTAATGGATCGATTAGCCATGATCCTCCTGTCAAATACTATGAATGTAGATATGATAACATACGTGTTACAAAGTATCAGGACGAAACCTATGATATCCAATATCCGCAAGAGTATAAGAACAAGTTGCAGTCACACTTCAAATGAAGCTCTGGACGTGAAAATTATTGAGAAACATTTTTTTGGATAGACAATTTGTTAATCTGAGGCTCGAAATAAATCCACTCCGAATTTGGCCCGTTGAATCAGGCTCGCCAAGTTGAGACATAATGCCATTGGAATATCCGCCCTGGAGTACTCTTCTGGAGAAGGAGAGAATATTTGAGAAAGAAGTTAACAACAAACTGAGCAAACCCGTAACCGGGCAAGTAGATAAGCATAAGATTACTGAAAGTGCATTTAGAACTTCTTTACATATCTTGCCCGTGCCCTTTGATGCAATTGCAGAAAGCATCTATGATGGTGTGGATGGCTATGAGAGAGAAAAGTTGAGTGAAGTCAAAAACTTTTTGCACACCTTGACCAAGAAAGGTGAAAAGCACTACGCATCGACAGCTCCTCGCCTTGGTGGAATAACCTCGGACGTATTAAAGCTAAAAAATGAGACAGCCAAGAAAAGTACGCTTCTTTATGTACGCGATATACTGGCTGGCAAGTATGCCGATGTAGATCAACAGATTTATAGAATAACTAAGGCGCAAGAGGATCTGACAGATTACTAAAAGACTACCATTACTTCTAATGACTACCAGGTTGAAGTTTATTTGAGTAGGTCAAATTGAGAGCTGACCTTTTAGCCCCTGTGTTGAGGGTGACTAAATTTTCCAGCAAAATTGGGCATGGTTTCCTCATTATAGCTACAGTATTTTGATATCCTTATTGCCAATGCTCTTTACCAACAGCCGTAAAAACAAGAGCCATGCAACGAGATATAACGCAGAACTTTCTGCAGGACAGTATTAATGACACAAAAAAAATGGGATGTTCATATAACAAGGAAAATCTTACAACC
>JAICVW010000697.1 GCA_025935105.1 Nitrososphaeraceae archaeon | reverse complement strand
TAATTTAACAGAATAGGTCTGCTCTGAACCATTATAAAGAGATTTTATTTCATAATTACGCAAGACGTCTATTGTATAACTATGAATAGGTTCGCAATATTCAAATTAAGAGCCGATTTGTCCTGTGGACACATTTTTAGGAATTTTCTACAAACTTATTCATTTGTGACAAAACCTTCGTTATACTATTTTGATTTCTGTCGGCGTACGAAGGCGATTCCAAATCTATCCACATCGTTTGATCACCAATATCGAAAGAATACAAGTTACCCCCAAAATCACGAATATGCATTAAAAGATCATGAGATAAATTAATACTTCCATGCATCTTATTGGCTATAATATGAAGAAAACGAAATATACCAGCGGTTAGAAGATATATGCCTACTGCTTCCGGATATTCTAGCACTATTTCGCCTTTTTCGATGAATTGTCTGACCCGAGCTGTAGCGCTACTGGGTCCGTTATTTTCTCCAGAATAATCTAATACTACTCTCCCTGTCTCCTCAAACCTTCGCCTTCGAGTCCCGACTAAACCGGTAATGCTATCTCCGTTTGGGCTCGAAGATAAACGCTGGTATTCAATTAGCATATCACTAATTTTCAAGGCACATAAGTTGTCAGCGAACCATACAAGAAAACATTCATCCTTGTGTACATGCCTTTCGATTGTAAGAAGCGCCCCACCTGTTCCACTTTTTTTATCTTCAATAAACTTGATGGGCTTGCCTATAATACCCTCTTTTCCTTCAAAATAGTTGATCATCTGCCTACCGAGCCTGTCAAACTCACAAATCACAATAATCTCGCTTACCACGGACAATCTTGCCAAATATCTTACAATGTAATCAATTGTAGGTCTACCATCGACTGGGATCATTGCCTTTGGCGAATAATCTGTAAAAGGTTTCCCCCTAGAGCCATAACCACCTGCCAACAATACTGCCTTCAATTCATTTCGAGCATCAATGACATGACTTAATAATCTATTGATATTTTTGTTTTTAACCTACGTCTGTCGTTGCTCTACACTCTCGAAATTTGTCATGAGCATATAAAACGTTGAAGAGAAGTGCAAGTCTTGAGCTCATATTATGAATGGCTTGATCCATGTGTCTAGGGTAGCGAAACCCCAGATGCTTTTAGTTGACGCAGCACATAAGTGACCTGATCAGGTGTTACTTTTCCAATGGTTAAATTTTTTGAATGATATAGCATTGCATTGATGAGTGAGGCCATCATATCCGCATCATAAAATGCAGATGTATCTTGCAGCAATTCCGCTACTTTGTTTACATCAGTACCGTTCGATATCTTTCCACTTGTGATTAATCCTCCAAATTTTTGCACTGACTCATATATTCCTATATTATAAGCAACAAAAGCAACCTTCTCAGCAGGCAGAACGTCAGTTGATTCCATAGTTGTACATCTATAATATCTATCAGCCGATAAATAAATAAACCAATAATGTCTTCATAGCAGTTGCACCATTTGCCGGCTCTTTTTGGTATAAGGGTGAAATAAGAACACAAGTGCAGACTTGTTAGCGATTGCGTATTGAGATAATGGAATTTCTAATGTCTCAATACTCATTTCCCGATTGTAATTGTTGTTTTTCCCGATAACAATCTGTAAACTTCTTGCTAGCTCATGTAGACAGTGCCCCATTCAAATGGTCTTTCATTAGCCGGATAAAATATGATAAACTATTAAATCCCCCACTTAGAATCATGGCCATAAGAGAGCTTGCTGTTATCCTACTCGCCGCTCTATGTATTATAGTAATATAGGATGATTTATTCTCATTTCAATATGTTTCGCCAAATACACATCAATTCAGCCAAACAAAATTAAAAGTCATC
>JAICVW010000615.1 GCA_025935105.1 Nitrososphaeraceae archaeon | reverse complement strand
GATTGGGATACTGCCACATCTAGCATTTGCAGCGCCTGCGAATTGCTGCTTTAAGCCTTAACAATCGCCTACATCAAAACATTTTAATTTTTTAGTAACCTTTTGCCCTCATTAGTGCAAACTGCTACCATAGCCCACTTGAGGAGTAGGTACTGAAATGACTTCCATTTTGTCAGCCTACCCCATGTGACAATTTTCTGTGACTGTGTTATTGGAATTCAATTACAGGCCACTTTGTCTCTAACGCCCCCACCTGTTCTTCGACTGCATATGTTTACAGCTTGAAGATTAGCAAAGCGAAGAAAAAGATTACTTCCCCAATAGACAAGTCACAATAAAACTGCAGGTAAATATGTCATAATGGATGGACATGATAGATACAGAATATGATATACCACGTTCAGATACAGTGTGAGGACTACTTTTAATAGTATAGGTTGCTGAAGAAAAACCACAACTCGAAAAGATTTGTTTCAGCATTGAGCAATTATTGACAGAAATTAACGGTTTCTGTTAAGACGGAGCTATACTGCCTATGATCTGTCAGTAAGGCTAATATTTCCATTTGGCATATTAATGGGAAGGTAACTAAGTATAGTCTAAAACTGAACATTGAAGGAATACGAATGGTGGTGGTAACAAATTACTTTGAATGATGAAAGATTTTCTTCCATTACAACAATCGCAACAATAATCGTGTCCATTGTTATTGCCGGGGCTGTTACTCTACCTCAGTCACATAGTGAGATCATTGAACAAGGAGTCAAAACCTCGATACCTCCACCAGAGGACAAAAGACTTCTTATTCCACCGCAGAATACCTATGAATCACATATAGCACAGGAATTGAAAAATATTCAGATATCCTCTACACTACGGTCGCCAGTACAAGCATTGCAGCTAGCTGCAAAGCTACCTGGTGCATTTGCAAGAACAAACCATCCTTCAATAGTAATTAGAACGCAAAGAAGCAACATCACAATATTTCCACAACTAAATGAAAATGAGACACATCACATTTTTTCAACCAATATGAAGTCTCTGAATTCAGCTTATAACAGAATTCTAAATGGAACAACCACTACAAACAGATTTAGTTTATGAAATACTACATCAATAACAACTCAAATAAGGTTACCGGAAAGAATAGCATATGTTGCACCTACATTCACAACTGCTGCATATAATAACAAGTTCTATATTTTTTACAAGCTAGAAGAAGATGTACCGCACGGCATAAATGTTACCAAGCATCTTAATCTGTTAACAAGTAGAGTACTTAAACTTCCTCCACAACAGATCAAACATGCATTTCTTGGTTCAACGTCAAATCTACAAGTTATAACAGATGAGGATGTGGATAATAGTTCAATATTTATTAACAAATCCGCTAACAACACCACTAGTCAATCATCATCAATCAATAAATATGATGTCCTAATTCTAGGGCATCCAGAGCATGTGACTCAAAAAGAATACGATAATCTAAAGCATTTTGTAGAGAATGGTGGAACATTGATACTTGACGGCAATGTGTTTTATGCTCAGGTAAGCTATGATAAATATCATCACATAATTACCCTAGTTAAGGGAATGAAACATCACGATGGATAGGAAGCAATTTCCTTCCCTGCGTATGCCCAGTTACATTTGCCAATGATGATTGAGTACAAGCACCATGAGGAACAGTACATTACAAATCATAACGATACAATTTTGACAAATTATGATGCTAGACTAGAGACAAAACAACACGTAAGCTACAAGCCAGTAATTGCGACCTATGAACTTCATTACAAAAAAGGACGAGTTATAGTATTAGGCCTTTATTCTGATGATATTTTGGATAATTTGAAATTTGATAAATATTTTGATACGTTGTTGATGCAACATACTTTCAAACAGCATACTGTAAGCTATCAAAGAAAGATGAACACATAATAATGCAATTCATTTGTACTTGATTTTTGTTGTCTGGAACAATATAGTATGTCAGTTCTATGACATCAACTTCACTCTTATTCTGTTATTCTTCTAGTAGTAACCACCTACTTGATATCCATAAGGTTATTGGTTTGATTATAGCCCAGGTCAGACATTGGTATTACATCAAAACCATTATCGTGAAGATATTTCATCTCTGCAGCAAACAAGTTTGTATCTGTACTAGAAGGATCGAAGCTATTATCTACAATGTGGTAAGCTACTACCGGAATTGCATCTACGATTCCTTTTTTGTTGTTAAAGCTGACTCCGCTATTTACTACCTGAACAAATCTTGGAAATATTAGCTGATCGTTATGCAGGAGTTTGCGATCTAAAGCATTATGATCCCATTCCCTAACAGAATATGCATTTGCATAGTTTAAGTTACCTTTATCATCATAAGTTCTGCAGTCAGTTTGTTTACTAATAGGATAGCCGTCACAATGTAAAAACATCAGACTAGCAGATCCATCGTCTGCAAATTGATAATATTTTGATATTGCATTTATTG
>JAICVW010000493.1 GCA_025935105.1 Nitrososphaeraceae archaeon | reverse complement strand
CTGCAAATTTTTGTACAGCTAATTGTGCTCTTCCTTCTAGATTGCTAGCCCATCCTCTCAATTCATTAGCAATATAGGCTTCTGTGGCACCGCCACCAGCGACTATTTCTGGCTTTTCCATTACATCTTTGGTTACCATCAAAGCGTCATGTACAGATCTTTCAGCTTCATCTACAACTCTCTGAGAACCGCCTCTTACTAGAACGGTCACAGCCTTTGGATTTTTGCACCCTTCTATAAAGACCCATTTGTCAGTTTCCACCTTACGCTCTTCGACCAAATCCGCAGAGCCTAAATCTCTGCTCACTAGGTCATCGAGGTTATTCACAACTCTTGCACCTGTCGCTTTTGATAATTTGTACATGTCACTTTCCTTCACTCGTCTTACTGCTAATATGCCCTCTTTCGCAAGGTAGTGTTGCGCAATGTCGTCTATACCTTTTTGGCATAAAACAACACTTGCGTTGGCAGACTTTATTTTTTCTACCATGGATTTTAGCATTCTATTTTCCTCATCAAGGAATCTTTGCATTTGGTTAGGATCATTAATACGAATCTCGGCGCTCATTTCTGTCTTTTCAATTTCGAGTGCAGACTTGATTAACGCAATTTAGCATTTTCAATTCTTTTGGGCATACCTCCATGAACAACTTCCTTGTCAAGTACAATGCCTGGTATCAGACTTGTGATACAGTCAATCATGGCAGCTTATTTCATCCGTCTAGCGTTTGACATTATTATAGAGTATGACAAGTGTGAAGTAGGTAGCATAGATAATGAGTGAAAAGAAAAATGTGGGGTAAGATTGCAAAGAAAGGGTGAACAGACTACTACTATAACTTGATGTATAGCCTATGAGCTAGTTATAGTATGTCTGTTGTTGATATTGTTGTTATGGGTATGCCGCAGTTGGTATGATATATTCAGCAGCTAATAAATGGAGTTTGCCATCTAATGTTGACTTTATGTGATATTTTCTTTAAGAAATGCGGTGCTGAAATTACATCTTTGGAATCTCTTCGAGAGCATCAAATAACTTGGAATGTTTAGATAGGTAGCTCGTGCTCTGTTGTTGTTATCCTAATCTCTCCTATCCTATCGTATCTTTGCCACCAAACTCTGTATAGAATTCTTTGTATTTTTCGTATTCGTATCTGATTCTTTGTAACCGTTTATCACCATTATCGCCACCTCTATCACGTATAAGTTGGCCTAGTCTTATCACCTTGGCTCTAAACGCCTCTCTTATAAGTTCCATGTCTTCTTCCGACCGAGTTCTATTAACAGTCGTCATTATGCTTTACTTCGATATGATTGGCCTTATCCGTTTCGTCAAATCAGGTGAAACTGCTTTACCGAGATTTCTTAGAGGCCGATAGCTAGGCTATCTGCATCAAGGGAGCCGCGGAGTCGCTTAAGTCAGATGAGTCGGTTTATCTTATCCAGATTTTTATTCCCTCTTTGGCAACGTCTTTCTCCTTATCGTTATTTTGTAGATTACTTAGAAGGTTCATGCTCATGCTCGCAATTTCCATTCATGATAAACTCTTAAGTTGAGACTATCAGACAGAACAAGCGACTCATCCTACTTGGTATTACATAATGATAATCTATGGGTACTATGTCTAGTCTTCATTAAAATACCACTGAATTTTTTCCGACTGCAGGTTTGTATTGTATGTTACATTCGTAGGGATTTCACCGACGGGATGGGTACGATAAAATTCGTCAATCTTTTCGTGCATTAGCTCTGATTCCTCAGGAGAGAATAAACCTGCTTGACCTGCTCTAGGGATTATACCAGTAATACTTCGCTTAAGGCAGTCAATTCGATTTTGTGTCATTTCAAGCAGAACTGTCTGTAAGTGAGTAATGACTTTTTCATAGCGCCTCAAGATTAACCTAGAAAAGGGAATGACAATAGTGTCTTCAAAAGGATTTGGACCTTCTGACACAAGACTGAATGACTCAAATTTATCTAGAGGGGGAAGTAGTAAGGTCTTTGGAGTTGAAGTATGGAATATTGGCATCCCCGCGTGTTTAAACCTTTTATAAAACAAATGATTTGCTTCACTAAAACCTGCAATATTTTGCAAACTTCTTCTTACTTTCCCAACGTTGTAGTCAAGGTGCTTCTTTAATGTTCTTATCCAAAGGGGATTCGTCTGAACTGGATTCGTCTATTTCTAGATAACTCATGATTTTCAATAGTCTCTTAAATGTCAAGGAATTCGCTTCTTTGGTAAATTCTCCTGTTTTATCACCTATGTCTATATTTTTGTCTGTTAGAAGCTCATAGAAATCCCTGTCCGAATTAAATGATTCTGTGAGAATGGCTAGGTCTTCTGTATACATCATTATTTTAGAAACAATATCAATTTGCAAAATACTTCGAACTTTGGGTTTCTCTTCATCTGAAATTTGTTTATACCAAGAATTGTTTTCTATCTGTTCCAAAGCGTAAAAAGGGACTCGTATTAAAAACCCTCTGACAATAATGTTCTCTAGGTAATTATTCAATAATACGTATTCTCGATTTTTAGCAGCGGAACCACCAGCTTTGACTAGCATAATTTCATCTAAATCTATTAGGAATGCATGATTTAATTTTCTTCATTAACTGCGAACTTTTTGGCTTCGGGCAAAAACAAACACTTGTACTATGTCATCCACTCCATATTTACGAAGTATTAACATCGGTTTTCAAAAGCAGGTCAATTTCTTACCTGCTCTCTTTTCGAATTACAATCTTAGAGTCCTTAATGTCCAGAAGCATAGAATCACCCAATTTCAACTTCAGGTCCTCGACAACCCGGGATGGTATTGCTATCATAAAACTGCTTCCAATCCTCCGCAATTTCAGTCTAATTTCCATATCTGTTAGATATCCCATAGATATATTTATTTGACAGGACATCCGGGTGATACACTAAATGAAGCTGTACTTGTCTCATTTTTCTTTACACCAGCTGCAAATAGTACTTCTAGTACCTTGTTTATCGCAGCCGTGTTTGAACTTAACCCAAGTCTACGCATGAAAAAACAAAAAGCGAGGCTGTATCGACTGTGTCAGTAGTTAGGATCTTCTGGTCGCATTTTTTATTTCAAAGCTTGCTCTTTATCTTGTCACGTCTAACAATTTCTTTGTCTATTTCTTCTTGTTTTATTTCTTCTCCTCTGCGTCCTGGCGTTTTCATTTGCTGTTGATTCACTTTTACTCTTTCTTCAACCAACTCATCTTTTAGTCTATCACTG
>JAICVW010000721.1 GCA_025935105.1 Nitrososphaeraceae archaeon | reverse complement strand
TACATGAAAAAACAAAAACCGAGGCTGCATCGACTTAAACATGTCAGTAGTCAGGATATATATCCAAGTTTTGAAATAATGATAATATCTCAGGATCATTTGTTGCATTGATGACATAATTAATAATAGTCCCTTTTAATCCTGGAAATCTTAATCCTTTAATCAGATTTATACTGCTATCAAGAAAATTTTCATCAGTTATGGCCCTCTCCATCGCACGATTCAAAGACTCTGAATCGTAAGTTGGCTTATGCGTAACTGCCCTAATGCTATCTTTATTCATTGTATCTCAGTGTACACTATCTTTGATCATAGTTTAAAGCATAGCATCTAAACAAAGAAGCTAAAGAGACTGTCTATCGTTAGCACCTTTTGCGTCGTGACATTGTTCATAAATTCGTGAAAGTATTACCATGCAGGCAGTTTCGCAACTTCTAATCTCTTATCCTCTCCTTATATTACTTGAATTGTCAAAACATGCAAAGTGTTGTGGTCTATTTGTTGAATTTGATTCGCTTAGTGATTTGTTGCTTCTGCAATAGCATTAGTCATATTACTTGTACCTGCAATTTTGTTAAAGTAGAAGAATCAAAACCAAAGCTGGTAATACAGATTAATTCAAACACACATACTTTGCCAAGAAAATAGAACAAAAAGATTAATGGAATGATTCTGCAGAGTATTGATTTATTGTAGACTAGGCTGGTTCCGCTGAATCCTCATCTTCGTTAGTTACTTGCAGCCTTTTCGCGTAAATTTTCTGTAGGACCTGTTGACCTTGGATCTGAGGATGCGTCTCCTATTTTTGCTTGACGTGTCTGGGCTGACTCTAGCTCATCTGAAGCATAATCACTATCATCTTTTCCTGTTGCGCCAGATACTCCCTCTTTGACTGATCTCCCAGCACCAGTCACTTTATCTTTTATTTTATCTGTAATTGTATCAACACCTGATTTCTTGCCTTTGTCTTCAGGCTGTTCTCCACTTTCTGAGATCATATAATCAGCACTTGCTTCCCCACCACCAGCGTTAGAGGTGCCATTATTATCTGAATTCATATAATAATAATGTTAAATAAAATATTTAATAGTTGGAAGAATTAGGTATCCTATATCATCTCAATTCAATATTCAAAAAAATGTATTTGGTCCAAGCCAGTACGATGGAGGTAAGAAATTCTGAAGGTGTGATTATTATTATAATCAAAATATGTTCGGTACTTGTTGTGGATGTAATGGATAATCTTTTATTTATACTGAATTTTTCAAAATTGGTGCGATAGTAACAATTGTGAATATTGGTGCTATCCTCCTCATACAAGATTTCACCCATCCTTTGTGGAGAGGGATAAAATGTGTAGAACACTTTATACGCATTTTCAGTGTATGAAGACCATGTTAGTTGAAGCAAGTTAACCATTTCTTTTTGAGATTCAAGATAATTTCCATAATCTCTCCAAAAGCTTGAATTATTTGTACTTGATAATCTTTGATCACAGACTATATTGTTTGTATGTGTAGAAAATGCAGGAAGAAGCCAAATGGCTGAAGGTTTCTTCAAAAAACATGCTCTCTTACGACTCCTTTAAATAAGACCATCACGTATTACAAATATCGAAAGATATTAGGCTACAGAGCTGGGAAAAGGCTTTATTACTAGTAACTTTTTGAGCATTGGCTGTAGCTAAT
>JAICVW010000268.1 GCA_025935105.1 Nitrososphaeraceae archaeon | reverse complement strand
CTGTTCCCCACTTTCTGAGATCATATAATTTGCACTTGACTCGCCACCTGCTGCATTAGAAGTCTCATTATCATTCCTTGAATCCATGTAATAATATATTATTAGATAAGATATATAATAGTTAAAGGGAAAATGGCCTTAAGTCAGAACTACTATTCTAATCAGACTATACAACATCCATTTGTATCCTACTTGGCGATTCCAAGTTGTCTCTCCATGCCTCAAGGCCAGTTAAATCATATGTTATTTGACTAGCCGCATAACAGCAAACTCCTTCTTACACGAAACCCCCTAATATGTTACCTTCATTATAGAAAGATGACCACCACATTACATAAAGGTTCAAGATCACTGATGGTTGTAGGAATGCGCAGCTTATAGATCAATTTCCAATTTGTCTTATCATTTGTTTCATCTATCGGATGTATATCGAATGTATAAGCCTACACATTCTAAATTGTATTGTTCCCGTCGCATAACAATAAAAGTTGCTTTATATAATATATCTTAATTAGTAAACCTATAGGATAAACAAAACTTCAGATAACATAACATTCATTTGCTCATATCTCAATTTACTCGATAAGCCCTGGTTACTAGTCGACGATTTATATCTAGACTTTATCCAAATAGCCCTTCAATTTCGTCATAATGTAAGAATGTATAATTGGTTTCCTTTAGGCCTTGTAGCATCTCTTTTTGATCTTCCAAAGCATGTTTGTCATCCTTTGGATGAATTGCTATTCTTATCAACTGAGTGTTCCCCATCACCTTCTTTTCATATAGTTGTTTGTTAATTGTACAGAAAACTTTGTTCATCTCCTTTGATCCTCTATCCCAATTCAGAGTGTCTGCATGTAACCTTGTACTCTTTTTTAATATTAATATTTCTTCATCAGTTTCCACAATATTGAAGCCTAATTTGCCTAGCACTTCCATTGTTTGTTTGGTTACAGTCCAAGTAGGAGGAACGAATACATCAGTTTTTATCCCCATATCACTGAGTATGTTTACGCCTCTTTTGATCTCACTTTCTGTGTCCCTCATACCGAGGTTATAGAATTCTTCAGGGTCACCATTATGTTCATGATAAAGTCCATGTAATGCAACTGGTCGATTATAAGTTTTTATCATTTTTACTAGATCTGAGTTTTTCCTAATGTCATTTTGTTTTTTCTCATTTTGGTAAGGGATGACTGCAAAATTATATTTCAGCTTTAGCTTTTCAAGTTGGTCAGCTACCTTTAATATCTTATCTGAATACAAGGGGCTGACATCATGAATGGTTATAATTGCGAACTTGGTTTTTAATACGCGCTCTTCTACCTCTTCTTCTGGCATATCTCCAAGTTCTATCGTTGCCATTTTGTAATTGAACCAATAAGAGGTTACTACGTCTTTCATTCTAGCAGTAGCAACAATAAGTTAGCTATTTTATTTATGACCTTAGAAATAATTTTATCAAACATTAGCCTTTCTCTACAGGGTCTGCCTGTATATCATATGACCTTATTCCAATATTGAATCTAGGCAGTTCATACATACAGCTTTTCCATGATAGCCTCCTTTAATACGGTTGCTAAACTTGATTAAATATCGTATGCTACGGTTGTTTTTTTATGTGCACTTTCCATCGCTCATTTTGGCTGTATTGACGCAGATTCCTCAGAAACTGTTTAGTTCATGATCTGAGAATGCATGGATACTTATTTGAAGGAGATTCATCAATATATCAACAATCCCTGTCGCCAAAAGTATAACCTTTTTTAATCAAGCCGCGCTAACAAAAATATGACAGAAAAAACTAGACTCGACAATTCAACCTATAACATCCTTCGCGCTCTTGGCAAAGAAGCAGATTTCATGTATTCAACTGTTGACAGATACATAGAAGATGCAAATAAGGATAACAGAACTCACTTGGTAGAAATATGGAATGAAATGAAAAGAGACAAAGAGAAACATCTGAGGATGTTAAGAGAAGCCTTAGAAAAAGAAGCAGGAGAGCAAAAGCTAAGCAAATAGGAAACAAAGTACAGATAAAAGACATTTGTCAGCTTTATGACAGTACATCAAATAATGCCACTCTTATAGGAATTGAATATATTATAACAGCAGATCAATACAAATCATTACCAGATAGAGAAAAACCGAATTGGCATCCTCACAAAATAGAATTTGCTCCCACTAGAGCCGATCCGATGTTTCCAGAATCTTCAGCAGCTCAAGCAAAGGTTGTAATGGGTAAACTAATGGATACATATGGTAGTTTTGATACAATCCTTCGAAATGCTAGAAGATTAGAAAAACTAGCTTCTGAAATTCTAGATGTGTCAAGAATAAATGATCAGTCGTTAACTTTGAGAAAAGAGTATTTCAATTTGAATGAACTGCTATTAGACGCAATTGAAGATTTTAGACAACAAATTATGAAGGGGAAAACCAATACACAGTTATTATACGATGTTAAGAATAAACAAGGAGAAAAGGAAGGACCAACAAAGATAGATGACATATTTGTCTATGCGGATAAAGGCAGGATTACTCAAGTCATTTACAACTTATTAGATAATGCCATAAAATTTACTCCAAACGGTATAGTATCTGTTTTTGTCATGAAGGATAATAATAATGAAGTAATAATTAGTATAAAGGATACTGGAATCGGTATACATGCAACCATTTTACCGAATCTATTCTCAGTTTTTACTACAAAATCTGATAATGGCACAGGTTTGGGATTATTTATTTCAAAAAATATCATAGACGTTCATGGTGGACAGATGTGGGGAGAAAATAATGGAAATGAAAAAGGGGCTACTTTTTGTTTCAGCTTGCCTTGCAAGTAAGTAAAACATTGATTGATTGATTAATGATATATTAATTGGTACTCCAACGGAAATGAAATGAGATCTACAAAGATAAACTTGCATAAATGAGAATGTGCTATCTGTCTGACAGCGCAAGGCCAGCCAGATACCAATAAAGTTTTAGTATTAGTCGTTAGAAGTACTATCTGTTCAAGATTAACGTGCTAGAAAAACATAAGATTTTATTATTAGCATATAGACTTTAGGGAAGAAATGGAGATGCTGTTGATTGAATATTAACCCACCTAGAATAATCCTTGTGGATGATAACAAAGATATAGTATCTGTTTTAGCAGGCACTTTCGGACTTAATGGATATGAAGTTCATAAGACATATTCTGCAGAGGAGTGTTTGAACAAGATAAAAGAATTAGAAGGCATAGTGGATGTTATTTTTGTAGATGGCAAAATAGCAGCTGATAGAGCTGCCATGTTAATTGTCAATGTAAAACGAATCAATTCCAAGATATCCATTGTTGTCCTCGCAGAAGATGAAACAAACAAAACAAGGGTTTTGGAGTATGGTGCTGAGGATTTTGCTACAAAGCCAGTTAGCGCTGATACTGTAGTAGCTAAAGTTAACAACATATTATTAAAGATGAACAAGTTGCGGTCTAATCTCAGTTAATTAATTTGCAATCGCAAGGCAAGGTAGTCTACAACTGGAGAAGAGTATTTGCGCAGCACACAGCTATTACCTTAGGAATTGCTTCTAGCGGAATCTTAATCGCGCAGGTATCTTACAACGCATTAAAATTACACATTATAGAGAATCGAATAATTTGATAATCATGTTAATTGCGAGCAAAGGGTAGACATAAGGAAACCATTTCACAAAAAGGTGAAAGAGACTTTCAGCCAGCGCTGGCGTCAAAAGACGCCGACATTGGTCGAACCGAGAAAAGATGTCAATGCTGTTGGTGTATCAGTCAAGACATCTAGGCGAGATATAAAGATAATCAAAAAAAGGAACAGAGGAATTAAAGCAGAAGGTTAGGATCTTGTCCACCAAATACCTCATGGAATTCCCTATACTTGTCATATTTATGCTTGACACCCTCTATGAGATCCATACCTTGGATACTCTCCTCAGCTTCCTGTAACAGCCTACCTATCTCTGTCCAATGTATATGTTCCCGCGGGTCCTTTGGAAGATTCCTTCCATATGCTTCACATGCCTCCTGGAGAAGTCCTATATCCTCGTTTGTCCAAGGACGATTAATCACACGTGTTGACACTAGAAATTGGCCTAGTTAGTTAGTATCACTGATCGGTTTATTATCTATTACGTACATATTATAGATGCAGCAACAACACACGTCCAAGCCGTTGCAGACTACAACCGGTTTCTGATATCTAAGCAATCCCGCTGATTAAACTGATTGTAGTCTGCTATTATTTAATTATTATTTTGTATATATTATATCGCAATAGATGTTCATCATTACTGCTTTTGATATTTATAGTTCTGAATTTAAAAAGAGTTTTACCACATGTCAAAATAGATGAATTCATAGAAAAACCAATTTTAGGTAAGAATCTGATTAGCATAGTCGAAAGACATGCTTATAAAAGGATGGGGGTGTTAGCAATGGAAAAGATACAGTAGGAGGAGGAATGCTTCAAACTAGCAAGGCCGAACGTCAAGTTTGATTCCAAGAATGAAACTTTGAAAATATTAAGAAAGTTGATAGACGAGAAGACGGGATTGATAGCTGGTAGCGAAGAATTATTAGGCCACCAAGAAAAAAACATACTAGATAATATAAATCACTTCTTATCATCTAAGATTTATGGGCCTAAACTGAATCAATTTTCTTCACTAAAAGAGCCCTTTCTACAACAGCCAATTCATTGCTCTGGTTCTGGATTCTCTTACTCTGATGCAGACCTTCATGCTTTAATGGAGGCTATAGAACGCTACTCTAACATGACAGTAGACAAGCCTTCGTCATTTATATATTTTAATGGAGGCTATAGAACGCTACTCTAACATGACAGTAGACAAGCCTTCGTCATTTATATATGCATCATATAGAGAACTCATCTGAAAAGTCTCATTAGGATCATTATGCAGCCAAGTTGAATGAATCCTAAATAGAGTGATGCTAGTCTTTCATATCGTGTCTGGATT
>JAICVW010000532.1 GCA_025935105.1 Nitrososphaeraceae archaeon | reverse complement strand
GTGGTTGTTAGTGATTATCCGTCCTTGTTTATCATATATAAAACCAGAACCAAGTCTAGTGGATTGACCTCCTAATGGATTTCCGTTTATAATAATTTGCAGGTTAGAGTTAGGTGTTTTTGCAGTAATTTGAACAACAGAATTTTCTACTTGTTTAAATATAGAAGTAAGGTTCGTAGACGAGGCGGTAGGAGCAGAAGGTAAAGATACATCCTTAAAAGAGCCTTGGTTTGTAATAGAGCTTGTTATTAGAGCTTGTTGAGTAACATCAGACATTGGCTGTTCAGTGTTATTTCCAATATTTGTTTCTGCATTAGTGTTTGTATGAGTCATAGTACTATAAACTATATTTGCAAAGCTCTGGCCAATAGCCTTAGTATCATAAAAAGTAGAGCTCTGAATTACTATAATTAGCAATGAAAAAACGGTTACAATCATTGCAATTTCCAACCTTTTGATCAATACAACATCTATGGTGAAAAAAGAGTATTTATATCTTGCCAAAAATGTCTTATTTACATTTTAGTTCTGCCTTTTTGATAGGCTTAACTACAATTAACGGCGAGAGTCTTACGTTATTGGAGGGTCGGATAGTATATCACAATGGGCTACTACCATTAATTCTCCTATATATTAGAGCTGCTCTATTGGTTGGCAGTATAAGTGATGTCTTCTCTACCTCATTGATGTTGCATTGGTGACGATAAAAGCTAGTCTTGGTCTCAATCTAGTAGCGGCCAACATACAAAATATACTTTTTAACGGTAAAATTCGGATGACGCCCCCAGGTTACAGAAAACACAGGACTTTATTTATATTGGTCACACCGGTCACACTGCCTAGTGCAGAAATATCTTACCACTGATGGTGTCAATTCGCAATACAACGAGCGTGTAGATCACAAGTAGAGGACTTTGCATATCTTTAACAGATGAAAGTATCGTTAATCGTGCCTTTCAAGACATGGCGATTAGAGGAATATCAGTAGAATCAAATCAGGATTTATCCTGTGTACATTATCACTAGCGCGGTCCAAAACAGTAGAAGTAGAGTAGAAGTAGAACTGTATCTGCAAATAACTAAATAATTTCCTTGTTTCTCAATACGAGTGTAATAGAGGAAAAAGATCGACACCAATCAGAAATTCATAAGTCAGACAGAAAGAATTTAATCAATTTGAGGTGAGTAGTTTATCTGACCTAGAAAATGATAGCCCTATCCTGTGGGCAAGTGCTTCATCCTTAATACACGTTGCATCGATTCGATACCATGGTTGTCTCTTACATATAATCGAACAATGTCTTAGCAGTGATATTGTTTTCGTCTTTACTGGTAAATTCTATTGAATTGCCAGCTTCCACTTCACCCTCCTGGAATAACTTAAAGTAAATTCCAGGACGACAGCTAGCCAAGAATCATAGCTATCCGTCAAAACCTAACACCTAATTATAACATGACATGCGTGGTTGTGTCGCTATCACTTCGGCAGAGCCAAGATGAAAACAATCGCTAATATTAACTATATCTTCAAATAGCCCTCTGGTAGTAAAGTTTTCACCAAACTTTCCGCAGGAAAAAGCGATATTAGGCAATTCACATTGCCAGCACTCGTAGTGCTCGATGGGATATGCATGTACCACCTTGTCTTCTCTTACCTGCACAGTCAAAGCGGCTTATTTATCTCTACTTACAGAGCAGCAGGACTTCTCGGGTAGGCTTTTAATTAGTGTTTAGATAAATGAAATGTGACTAGATACAATTGTTGGTGTTTTAACCATGAATAACTTCATAATTGTTGCTCACTTGAGATGAGCTATTAACAGGTTCCCATTCAAATATACTATTTCTATCTACTATTTCCCAAAAGTCATAATTAGCATACTTTCTATCTCCAGCTTGGTTCAATGCAGTACTGCCTGTGATTCCGCTATATGAATTTGCAATTCGTGTTAAAGTTGCTGTTAATAGAGTGATGTTGTTGTTTGTTATATGACTTGAATTTTCTGTTAATGATGCTATCCACAAGGAATCATAGGCTACACTTGCATATGATCTGGGAATGCTTCCGATCAATTTTTGAATCTCTCCTTCGATCAGATTACCCCTTTCAGTGTGGCCAATTCTTACAGCATATATAGGGCTAAGCAATCTTGTCTTTACAGCAAAATTGGCAGCGTCTACATTTTTTACAAGGCCTTCGTTCAAAACTGAGCCATCACTGCCATACCACCTCACTTTAGAGAGGTTCGGTAGATCTTGTGCTTGGATGAAAATCGGAACTACTTCGTCAAATGCTACAATATACACACCAACTTTTTTGGCTCCGTAGGTGGATATAGCTTGAGTAACTTCTGAGTTTAAGGATTTCAATTGTTGATCCCATAATACAAGATTTATCCTGTCAAGACTAGCAGAGAAATGACCCACAGGTGGAGCATAGCCAATGCCATTCATTACTGATCCTCCAAACATTCGAAAGTCTTCTTTCATTGAATCAACTAATCTATTACCGTAGACATCTGCTCTCCACATGGGTATGATTACCCTTATACCATCTTTCCACATCTGTGTAGTTATTGCTTCTGCTTGATGGGTATCGTCAGGTACCAATCTGAAAATGTTGTCTCCAGGTATGGCAAGAAAGGGTGCGGTACTGGACGGACTTATAAGAATAATACCATTCTTGTCGGCATAATCTTTCATTGCTTCTAACTCTGCGCTTGTAGATGGGCCGATAACAATTCTAATCCCAGCTGAAGCCAAGTCCTTGAGCTTTTCGATACCCAACGAGGGATCGGTATGAGTATCTTCAATAACAAGTCCAACTCCAAGATTAGTATTGGATTTTTTGAAATATTCATTTACATCTTTGACTGCTAGTCTGAGACCTGCTTCTTCTGACTCGCCTAAAGAAGCTGAAGTACCACTCAATGATAATAATGCTCCCAACGTTATGTTATGTTTTGATCCTGCGAGGGCAGGTATTATTTCCGTATTTGTATTGC